>JAGAUM010000107.1 GCA_017620795.1 Clostridia bacterium | reverse complement strand
GTGCTTTTAAACGGTGAACAGTAACTCGCTGTAAGTGGGGAAGGGCCACAACTCGGAAGGAGTAATGGTTTCCAGTTCGTCCGCCAGTTTGCGGATGCGACCCATGGTGGGAACAACCTGATCGGCATAGAATCGGGAAGTAGTGATGATGCCGTCTTGTTCTTTGGCCTTTTCCATCGCCCGTTGCAGATTACTAACTTCAGCATACAAATTCTTGTTGAGCTTGGTGAAGTTTCTCAGCAACGCTAATTCCATGCTATAATCCAAATCGGCACCCAACTGCTTTTTATGCTCGATGGCGACCGCCAATCGGTCAGCGGCAGTAATGGTTGCAGGCAGGACGTCGCGCTTTACCATTTCGAGAAGCGTTCTTGCTTCAATGCGCAGGGTTTTGACATAGTTCTCTAACAGAATCTCGCAACGTGCCTCTAACTCCACGCGGGAGAGAACATGGTGCCCTTCGAAAAGTGCAACGTTCTTTTCCGACGTGTAAAGGGGAACACAGTCGGGGGTACGAAGCAAGTTGGAAAGTCCACGTTTTTGGGCTTCTTTGACCCATTCCTGGGAATAGTTATTGCCGTTGAAAATGATGCGTTTATGCTTGGTGATGGTTTCTCGAATCAGCTTGTTCAGCTCTTTTTGGAAATCATCAGCACCTTCCAAGCGGTCCGCAAACTGACGAAGTGCATCGGCAACGATGGTATTGATCACCATGTTGACACCGGCAATGGAGAGAGAGGAACCGGGCATTCTAAACTCGAACTTATTACCCGTAAACGCAAAAGGCGAGGTGCGGTTGCGGTCGGTAGAGTCGAGAGAGAACTTGGGCAACAAGTCTACACCAATCTCCAACTGCTTTTTGTGCGTGCCCTGATAGGACTCACCCCGTTCAATAGCCTCTAAAATATCGGTCAATTCTTCGCCCAAGAAAATAGAAACAATGGCAGGGGGGGCTTCGTCGCCACCTAAACGGTGGTCGTTTCCTGCGCCCGATACACAGATGCGGAGCAGATCCTGGTGCTCGTCAACGGCTTTGATAACAGCACACAGGAATAGCAGAAACTGCGCGTTCTCTTGAGGGGATGCACCAGGCTTTAACAGGTTTTCGCCTGTTTCAGGTGCCAAAGACCAGTTGTTGTGCTTGCCTGAACCGTTGACCCCTGCAAAGGGTTTCTCGTGGAGCAGACAAACCAGATCGTGCTTTTCTGCTACACGCTTCATGGTCTCCATGACCAATTGATTGTGGTCGGCAGCCATGTTGGCACTGTTGAAGATGGGCGCCAACTCGTGCTGAGCGGGGGCAGCTTCGTTATGCTTGGTTTTGGCAGAGACACCTAATTTCCAAAGCTCTACATCCAAATCACGCATATAGTTGGCAACACGGGTTTTGATACTGCCGAAATAATGGTCGTCCATTTCCTGACCTTTAGGCGGTTTTGCACCAAGCAGGGTGCGACCGGTAAAAATCAGGTCTTTTCTGCGGTCATATAATTTGCGGTCGACCAGGAAGTATTCCTGCTCGGCACCGACTTGTGGAATAACCCGATGCACGTCTTTGCCAAAAAGCTTTAAGATGCGAACCGCCTCTTTACTGACAGTATCTAAAGACCGCAGTAAGGGGGTTTTTTTATCCAACGCTTCACCGTTAAAGGAGCAAAAGACGGTGGGGATGTACAAAGTGGAATCCTTTACAAATGCGTAAGAGGATGGATCCCAAGCAGTGTATCCGCGTGCCTCGAAGGTCGCGCGCAAACCGCCGGAAGGGAACGAGGAGGCATCAGGCTCGCCTTTAATCAGCTCTTTGCCCGAAAACTCCATAATCGCTGTTCCGTTTTTCAACGGTGTCATAAAACTGTCATGCTTTTCGGCGGTGATGCCGGTCATGGGCTGGAACCAGTGAGTATAGTGGGTAGCGCCCAACTCGATTGCCCAGTCCTTCATGGCATTGGCGATGGTGGTTGCAAGGGAACTGTCCAACGGCGCGGAGTTGCGAACTGTGTCCTTTAATGCCTGATAGACCTCTTTGGGCAACCGCTCTTGCATAACCTTACTGTCAAACACTAATGTGCCAAAAATTTCAGGTACGTTAATCATGGTAACACCACTTTTCTTATAAGAGTTTAACGCCGGCTTCGTTACAGAGACGAATGGTTTCTTCGTCCCAGAGTGAAACCTGCACTTCACCGATGTGCGCTTTGTCTAAAAGCAACATGCACAATCGGGATTGACCGATGCCACCACCAATGGTCAGGGGAAGCTCGTCCTTTAAAATCATCTGGTGGAAGGGGAGACTTCTGCGGTCATCACAGTTGGCTAAGCTTAACTGGCGGTCTAAAGACTCTGCATCCACACGGATGCCCATGCTGGAAATTTCCAGTGCATGACCCAACCGCTCATTCCAGAACAACAGGTCGCCGTTTAATGCCCAGTCATCATAGTCAGGAGCGCGGCCATCGTGGCGCTCGCCGTTTTTCAGCTTGCCGCCAATTTGCATAATAAAGATGGTTTTCTTTTCCTTTGCAAAAGCGTCTTCGCGCTCTTTGGCGGTTAAATCAGGATAACGGTCATAAAGCTCTTGAGCGGTAATAAAAGTAACCTCCCGATCCAATTGCACTTGGAGTTGAGGATACTTTTCTTTCAGCGCATCCAGTGTATCACAGACGGCATTGACAATGGCGCAAACGGTCTCTTTTAAGTACGCTACCGTACGGTCTTTGCGGGTAATGACTTTTTCCCAGTCCCACTGGTCTACGTAGATGGAGTGGATGTTATCCAGTTCCTCTTCACGACGGATGGCGTTCATGTCGGTGTAAAGACCTTTGCCGGGGTGAAACTCATATTTACCCAACGCCATGCGCTTCCACTTGGCGAGAGAATGTACTACCTCTGCCTTTCCGCCAGTTTCGCGGACGGTAAAAGAAACAGGCTGTTCAAATCCGTTTAAGTTATCGTTTAACCCCATGTCGGGATCAACAAACAGCGGTGCTGAAACCCGCTTGACATTTAACGCTTCGGAAAGTTTTTCTTCAAAAAGATGATGTACCTTACCGATTGCCATTTGAGTGTCAAAAATACTCAAACAGCTCTTGTAAGATGCAGGGATTTGAGTCTTACTCACAAGTACCCCTCCTGTATTTTTAAATCTTTTTCATTATAATGGATGAGAAATGCTTTGTCAAGTCAAAGTGTTTGACACTTTGGGTAATATTTTTAACAAATCTGATGGTTTTTTCGCCACTTCCCAATGAAATAGGAGGCGAAACAAGCTTTTTTGTTCCATTTTTGTGAAAAACGGAGCAAAAATTAAACATTCTTAAAAAAGTCGGGAAATGTGACGGGATTTTTAGGTAAAATGATTGACATTAAAACCGAAAAAAGATATAATTAAAACGAAAGAAAATACAAGGAACGGAGGGCCTTTTAGTGCGTACGGATGAGCTGAATGTAGAAGAGCGTCGTCGTGAAATTGCAACCATGGTAAAAGAGCAGGGAAAGGTCCGCGTTTCGGATTTGAGCAAGCTTTATCGCATCTCGGAAGTGAGCGTCCGAAACGACCTTTCGGAGCTGGAACAAATCGGTGCTTTAGAGCGGGTTCACGGTGGTGCGATTGCGCCCCACCGCCCTTATTATAATATGGGCTTTGACGAGCGACTGGTGACCAACCGTGATGAAAAGCGCCGCATTGCCAAAGAAGCGGCAAAGCTGGTTTCCGAAGGGGACACCATCGTCATTAATTCGGGAACCACCAGCTTGTATTTCACCGAAGAAATCTTGTCCGTTCCCAATATCAAAATCGTAACCAACTCCTTGTTGGTGGCACAGGCGACCAACGGAAGCAACAATACGGAAGTAATTCTGCTTGGTGGTTTGTTCGCTCAGAATAACCGCTACACGTTCGGAGAGACGGCAATCCGTCAGATGCAAGGCTATCGTGTGGACAAGGCGGTCTTGTCGGTAGATGGTGTATCGGTAGAGAATGGTATTGCCGACTATTATTACCTTGAGGCAGAACTCTGTCGCCAGATGCTTTCCCGTGCCCATAAGACCATCGTCTTGGCAGATTACACCAAAATTGGGCGGTCCAGCTTTTCAAATATTGGACAGCTTTCGGATATCGACGTTTTGGTGACCAATCGGGAAGCCAGTGCCACGGAGCTTGAGGGCATCCGTGAGCAGGGCGTTGAGGTATTCCTTTCGTAAGTACCGACATCAGGTCGTTACATTATATTTTTTTGGAGGAGAAAAACAATGAGAAAAGTGAGAATGGGCGTTATTGGTTGCGGGGGCATTGTCGAAGGTGCACATGTTCACGCTATTCAAGACGAAATGGCGAAAGGCAGACTGGAGATTACTGCAGTTTGCGAAATCATTCCTGAACGTGCAGAAAAAGCGGCAAAGCTTTGGAATTGTGATTATATCACTGACGATTGGACCACAATGCTTGGTCGTGTAGATGCTATTTTGTGTGCATTGCCTCACGACTTGCATCATCCTTGTGGTAAATTTTTCTTGGAGAATGGTGTCCACGTTATGATGGAAAAACCCCTCGCTAATACCGAGCCGGAGTGTATTGACCTGATTGAGACGGCGGAACGCACCGGCAAGTTGCTGATGGTTGCATATCCCTGGCGTTATGAAGACGGTCCCAAGGTCATCAGAAAGCTATTGGATGACAAGACCTATGGTGAGTGCTTCCAGGTTTCTATGTGGACCGAGCAGAACACCCATCCTGCGGAAGGTAACTGGGCGAACACCAAAAAAGGTCTTGGTGGCGGTCAGTTCTTCAGCCACGGCTGTCACTACATCGACCTGTTGTTGTGGTTCTTTGGCAAACCGAAACGCGGTATCCACTTTGGTAATAACAAGGGTACTCCCTGGATGGAAGGCGAAGGTACTTCTCAGGCAATGATTGAGTTTGCTGACGGTACTTTGGCATACCACGGCGGTACTTGGGGTGCGGCTGGAACGAGACTGGGTTACTCCTTCCACTTCCATTGCACCAAGGGCATGATTGAGTATGACCACTTTGCTGGTAAGATTTATGCCCATACCGATATCGCTGACCATATCCCCGGTGAGATTGGCGCCAACGAAAAGTGCGAGCTGATTTATGAGCATACGAGTGGTAAGAATGTTGTTCCTGAAATGAACCACTTCTTAGACTGCGTATTAAACGGTGATACCCCCATTACTACGGCTGCAGAAAGCTTACAGGGCTTGCGTGTCATCTGGAAGATGTACGAAGCAGAACGCAACAATACTATTGCCGATTTGACCGGTTTGGGTCTGGAGGATGACTGGAAAGCAGTTCCGCTGACCGAGCATGGTGTTTGGGAAGAGTGGGAATAAGCTAAAATAGTGCAAATTTTTTCCACGATCGTCTAAATCAAACACGTAAAAGAGCGTGTATGATAATATTGACGGTTTCCACCGTCGTAAAAAAACAGGAGGTAATGATGATGAAGAAGGTAAGATTAGGCGTTGTTGGTTGCGGAGGTATTGTCCAAAGTGCCCACTCCAAAGCAATCGCAGCAGAAATGGAAAACGGTCGTCTGGAGTTAACCGCTACTTGCGACATTATTATCGAGCGTGCTGAAAATGCCGCAAAATTGTGGGACGCACAGCATGTAACCGATAACTGGGAGACCATGGTTGACCATGTTGACGCAGTTTTGATTGCTTTGCCTCACGATTTGCATCACGCTTGTGGCAAGTTCTTCTTAGAGCATGGCAAGCACGTTATGATGGAAAAGCCTTTGGCTACCACCGAACCCGATTGTATTGATTTGATTGAGACCTCTCATCGTGTCAATAAGACTTTGATGGTTGGTTATCCCTGGCGCTATCGTGAGTCTGCATACTTCATTAAGGATTTAATCGATAGCAAGAAGTATGGCGAGCTCTTCCAGTGCTCTATGTGGACTGAACAGTACACCAAAATGGAAGGCAGTTGGGGCAATACCAAGAAAGGTCTTGGTGGTGGTCAGTTCTTCAGCCACGGTTGCCACTATATTGACTGGCTTTTGTGGATGCTGGGTGAGCCTGAATATGGAATTCACTTCGGTAACAGACTGGGTACTCCCTGGATGGAAGGTGAAGGCACTTCTCAGGCAATGATTCAGTTTAAGAGCGGCGTTTTAGCATACCATGGCGGTACCTGGGGCGCTCGCGGTACCAAACTGGCTTATGGCTTCCACTTCCACTTTACTGAAGGCATGGTTGAGTATGACCATCATTCTGGTAAAATTTACTTACATACCAAACTGGCGGATCATATCCCCGGTGAAGAAGGCTCCAACCAGAAGACCGAACTGATTTATGAGTGTGTCAGCGGTAAGAACGTAGTGCCTGAAATGGCTTGGTTCTTAGATTGTATCTTAGAGGGAAAGAAGCCCCTTACCACTCCGGAAGAGAGCCTGCAGGGCTTGCGTGTTATCTGGAGAATGTACGAAGCCGAGCGCGACAAGAAGATTGCAAACTTGAGCGGCTTGGGCTTGGAAAATGATTGGAAAGCAGTTGCACCGGTTGAAAATCCGTGTTGGGAGGAGTGGGCATAAGCTCACCCCTCTTCCTGCTTTTTAAATTTCGTTGACAACCGACGACTCTTTCATACAAGAGCTCGGACGGTTTTACCGAAACATGCCTTTCATGCAAGGAAAATGTGCGGTACATAAATATTTTTATTTCTTGGAGGTATGAAACATGAAGAAGGTAAGACTGGGTGTCATTGGTTGTGGCGGCATTGTGTCCGGCGCACATATCGTTGGCATCAAAACGGAAATGGAAGCAGGTCGTTTGGAAGTTACCGCGACTTGTGACATCATCCGTGAGCGTGCAGAAAACGCCGCAAAG
>JAGAUM010000106.1 GCA_017620795.1 Clostridia bacterium | reverse complement strand
CTCCGATCTTCGTACCCATGGGGGTAGTACTCCAACAGGTCGGAGATGGTGCGGATGCCCAGCTTTTCAAAGAGTCCTCCGCGCTTTTCACCGATGCCCGGCAGAGCGTTAATGGGTTGGGTGAGCAGGGTGTTCATCCCTTTCACTCCTTATTCAACGGATGCGATATAGTAGTATAAGGGCTGACCGCCGGACAGGGCTTGCACCTCTGCATCGGGGTAAGCTTCTTCCAGGCGTGCAACCAAAGCGTTGGCGTTTTCTTCGGAAACGTCCTCGCCATAGTACAGGGTAATCATTTCCGCGTCGGTAGCGTGGTTCTGGAGCAGGGCTTCCAAAACGGCTTCCGCACTGGTCTTGGCAATGTGAACCAGCTTGTTCTCCAAAAGACCCAGATAATCACCCTCGGTAATTTCCTGATCGTCTAACACCGTGGAGCGTGCCGCGAAGGTAACCTGCAGGGTCTTGACGGCAGACAGGCTGTCGCACATATTGGACTCGTTCTCCTCAGCAAGGCAGGTCTCGTCATAGTTAAACAGGGCAGTAACGCCTTGGGGGATGGTCTTGGTAGGAATGACCGAAACGCCCTTTTGCGCCAGCTCCTTGGCTTGTTCTGCCGCCAAGATGATGTTCTTGTTATTGGGCAGGACAAAGACGTGACGGGCGTGGACTTTATTAATGGCGTTTAAGATGTCCTCGGTGGAGGGGTTCATGGTCTGACCGCCTTCGATGACCACGTCACAACCCAAATCACGGAAGATGGCGGCAAACCCGTCCCCTGCGGCAACGGTAACAAAACCGAAGTCCTTTTCGGGGGTATCGTCCTCTTGGGGTTCTTCTAAATCCAAGGTCTCGTTATGTTGCTCTTCCATGTTGTCAATCTTGATGTTGACCAAGGTACCCAGCTTTACTGCCTGTTCTAAGACAAAGCCGGGGTTGTTGGTGTGGATGTGGACTTTGACGATATCGTCATCGTCGATAACCAGCATGCAGTCACCGCGGGGAGCGATTTCCGAACGGAAACGGTCCACGGGCGAACCACTGCGATATTTCTGGATAATAAACTCGGTGCAATAGCGGAACTCAATGTCCCCTTTTGCAGCGGCAGGAGCCGATGCAATCTTGGTGGCAACTGCCGTCTGGTCGGATAAGGCGACGATTTCGCCTGTCTTTAAGTAGGACAGTGCCCCCTCGACCAAAGCAACCAAGCCTGCACCACCTGCGTCAACCACCTTTGCCTGCTTTAAGGCAGGAAGCATTTCGGGGGTCTTGGCAAGGGCAATCTTTTGTTGTTCTAAAACGCCTTCTAAAAATGCAACCAAGTCGGTGGCGTGTTCTGCTTCTTTTTCTGCGTACTCGGAGCCGTAACGGGCAACGGTCAAAATGGTACCCTCGGTAGGCTTCATGACCGCACGGTAAGCAGTGTCGGTTGCCGCCTTTAGGGCTTTGGCAAGCAAGGGCAGGTCAATCTCCTCCGCCTCACGGACGGCTTTGGAGAAGCCACGGATCAGCTGAGACAGAATAACGCCCGAGTTCCCACGGGCACCGCGCAAGGATGCGGACGACAGCTTGTCGGCAATCTTTAACAGCTCGTCAGAAGTCTCTGCCTCCACTGCGCCCGATGCGGCAAGAATCGTCATGGACATATTGGTACCGGTGTCCCCATCGGGTACCGGGAATACGTTTAAATCGTTTAGCTCTTTTTTTCTGTTGGATAAGGCGTTGGCTGCAGAAATGACCATTCCGCGAAGCGTAGCCCCGTTAATTGCTGAAATCATTTTCAGGTCCTCCTCGGAATTAGTCTACGCGGACGCTGTCCACAAACAGATTGACTTCTGCAACCGAAAATCCGGTCAACTTCTCAATCACATACTTGACATTCGACACAATATTCTTGGAAATTTCCGCGATGTTGATGCCAAACTCAGCCACGATATGCAGGTCGATGACCAGCTTCTCTTCCTTGATGGAAACGTGCACACCCTTGCTGATGGACTCACGGCGGAGCAGGCTGACCAAGCCGTCCGTCTTATTCTTAAATGCCATACCTACCACGCCGTAGCATTTGGTAGCTTCAAACCCGGCAATTTTAGCGATAACATCCGAATCGATTTCAATCATTCCCAGTTCGTTCAATAACTTTGCAGACATGAAAAATCCTCCTTTTCGATTTACATCATACCGCTATTTGGTTTATTATATCACACTATTTCAAAAAAGTCCATCAATTTTTATAATCTTTGTGCCTTCGGGGTATTCCTCCGCCCGACAGGTGCAATACAAAATCTGTTGGGTTTTGGCACGCTCTGCCAAAAAGGCAAGACCTGCCTGAAGGCGATGATCGTCATACTGGCAGAACACATCGTCCAGTAGCAAAGGTCCGTCCTGCTGTTTTTGAAGCAGGTCCAAAATCCCCAAACGCAGGGACAGATACGCCTGATCCACCGTGCCGTTGGAGAAATAGTCAATGGCATGGCTCCCTTGGGGGTCGGAAAGTTCCATCTTATACTCGCCCGAAACACGGACACCATTCAGCTCCCCTTGAGTCAGCTGGGAAAGAATCTTTGCCGCCGCCTCGTTTAACTGAGGGCCAAAGCTGTTACGAAGGACTTCTGCCTGTTCCAAAATCCATTGCTTGGCAAGCATCAGTGCCTCATGCTTTTGTTTCATCCGTGCCAGCTTCTCTTCCTCGGAGGCGACTTCTTCGGTTAATGCACGCAAATCAGGCAAGCCCGAAAAGCCGTTTTCCAGCTCGGCTTTTAAGCGTCCCCACTCAGAAAGTAACGTTTGGTCCTCGGTGGTGTTGACCGCAACACCGCTCTGCTCTAATAAGGCACGGCGCTTTGAAAGCTCCTCCGCCTGCAGTTCTTTGATTTTCTTTTCATTGACACGGGTAATGGCGAGGCGTACCTCGTCCTCCAGCACCTCACGGCCAAAAACCGCTACCAAAACCCCTTTGGCGGCGGATTCTTTTTTCGTTAGTTCTTCCACTTCGGAGTCGAAATCTCTTTTATTATAAATGGTTTCTTCCACAGAATGTTCTATTTTGTTCTGTTTTTGCAAAGTTCCTGCCACAATGGCAAAAACGCCAACTGCCAACAAAGTAAATAAGACAGGATGCACCAACAGTCCGCACAACACCCCTGCCAAGGCGACTACGGAACCGATAACAACCAACAAGGTCTTTCGTTGCTTTTGGGTAGCTTCTGCCTGCAACTGTTGTTGCTTGGCTTGCTCCTCTGCCACAGCACAGCGAACCCGCTCCTCTTCCTGAGCGGTGCGGAGTTGGTTTATCTGCTCTCGGGTGTTTTTCAGAACGCGACAGGCTTCTTCCGCTTCGGGCAGGCGGTCAACCGCTACTCCTTCTAACTGCAGGGCGATACGCTCCAGCTCTTTTTGAAGGGCTTCGGCTTCCCCGTCCAGTGCTTTTAGGGCGTCTTGTTTTTGTGCCTGTGCCGCAAGGGTTGCCTGTTCTTTGTTCGCCTTTTGTCGGGCAATCTCTTCTTCTACCTGAGAGAGCCGTTGCATCTTTAAATGCAGTTCCCCCTCACGGTGGCGACGCTCGTCCATTAAGGCATAGAGACGGTCTAATTTTTCTTCGGACGCGCCAATAAGACCCCCTTTCCCGCTTTTGAGTTGCAGGGGTCTGGCAGTATCGTCTATGGTCTTTTCGGCTTTTTGGGCGGACACCGCTTCGTTGCCACTGGTGGAAAGGTTCATCAGTGCCGCCTGAAGCTCGTCCTCCTTGCCCTCTTTTTCAAAGGGAGAGGACAGCTGACCCACAAAGAAGGTGCGTAAAAACGCTTCCTGTCCGAAGCCGAACAGAGCCTCCCCAGGCGTGGGCAGAAATTCTTCGGTCACCTCATCACCGGTGACACCGTGATAAACGGCGAACCGCTTTTTAGAGGGAGTGTCATAAAACCGCTCCATCCGATAGTCGATGCCGTTGTGGGTGAATTCCAGTTCGCCCCATAAGGCACTACCGTCCCACGGACGGAACCGCTCCCGTAGCTTTTCGCGCAAGACGCGCTTGCCGTGCTGGGGGTCGTAAAACATCCAGAGCAAAAACTGAATCAGGGTGCTTTTGCCTGCACCGTTAGCGCCATATAAGACATTGAAGCCTTGGTCTAAGGAAAGAGTGACCTCTTTGTACTTGCCAAAGGAATGAAGGG
>JAGAUM010000105.1 GCA_017620795.1 Clostridia bacterium | reverse complement strand
TTCAAGAAAAAGCGGTCGTTGTCTTTATCATTGACGACCATCGCCGCCAAACGGCCTTCACCAATGGGTAAGCCGTCTAACCAAGTGTTGCTCGTTGTCTTATAAAACAGTTTCATTTCATCATCCCCTTGAGGCTTTTTCTTTATTATACACGAACAAAACAAAATTGTCTTTAGACAATCTTCTGTTTTATTTGTACTATCTTTTAAAAAAAGCAAATAAAGTACAAGGAAATCCTCATTCTTTATTTGCTTTCTTCGTTTTGGTCTTTTATTACTTGCGGATGGACTGGCGGTTGTTATGAACCTCTTCCAACATCTTGGACAGAGCGCCTTCTAAGTCCTCTAACACGTTATCCACATAGCGCTTGGTGCCCAAACGCATTTCGTGGGAGTTGTTCTGAGCCTGTTCTACAATCTCGTTGGCTTTTTCGGCAGCCTGACGGGTAATCTCATGCTCGTTAATCATGGCGATGGTCTTTTCCTCGGCACTCTTGATGATGCCTTCCGCCTCTTTTTGAGCTTCGGAAAGAATCCGCTGACGCTCGTCCTTGACCCACTTGGCTTGCTTTAAGTCCTCGGGCAATTTCAAGCGCAGTTCTTCAATCAGGTCTAAAAGGGCGTCCTTATCTACCATGCATTTTCCTGCAAAGGGTACTTTCGCAGCATCGTCAATGATGTCTTCCAGCTCATCGATAATATTCAATACTTCCATCATAATTCTCCCATCTTGTTTATTTTTTCTTCAATATCAGCCCGAATACATTCGGGAACCAAATCATCGAGGCATCCGCCCAAGGCGGCAACTTCCTTGACAATACTGGAACTAAGGTAGGAATACCGCGCCTCCGTTGCCATAAACAGGGTCTCTACATCGGGGGCGAGCTTGCGGTTGGTCAGCGCCATCTGGAACTCATACTCAAAATCGGAGACAGCACGCAGACCACGGATAATCACCTGAGCGTTCTTCTGGTGTACATAATCAATGAGCAAGCCTGAGAAGCACTCCACCTCCACATTGGGGATGTCGGCTGTAATGCGTTTTAAGTAATCAATCCGTTCTTCTAAAGTAAAGAGCGGGTTTTTGCCACTGTTGTTTAAGATGGCAACATAGACACGGTCAAACACCGCGGCAGTACGCCGAATGATGCTTAAGTGTCCGTTGGTACAGGGGTCAAATGTGCCCGGGTACACAGCGATGTTCATGGGTCTATCCCTCGTTTCGGTAGAAGGTGACAAAGGTCTTGCCGTAGCGGTAGGTCTTTTTTGCAAAGTCGGACAGCAAAGCGTCGGTCTCTGTCTGTTCCCGATCATGCTCCAGCACCACCACGCTACGGGGAGAAAGCAAACCCTGCTCCAACAGCATTAAAACCGCGCGATGGGCGAAGTCGGATGCGTAGGGCGGGTCTAAAAATACGATATCAAAGGGCTTTTTCTCACGCTTTAAGAAGCTTTCAAAGCCGTCACGGACTAAAACAGCCTGTCCGTCTAAGCGGGTTTTTTTCAGGTTCTGTCCAACGATGTCCAGTGCCTTTGGGTTTTGGTCCACGAAGGTTGCCGATTCGGCACCGCGGGACAAAGCCTCAATCCCCAGAGCGCCACTTCCTGCAAACAGGTCTAAAACCCGTTTGCCATAAAGCTCGAACTGGAGCACGTTAAACATGGATTCTTTCACACGATCGGTAGTGGGGCGGGTCTCCAGTCCCTCCAAGGACAACAGAGAAACCCCACGGGCAGTTCCTGAAACAACTCTCACTATTATACCTCTTTTATTGTATAAAGTTATTGGGAAAAAGTCAAGTACTAATTAAAAACAATCTGATTTTGTCCCATTTTGGCGAAGGCATCGATAACCCCTTGGCGGAGTGCCCGATGCTCGGGTAAACGCAGGTCGGGGTCACGGGCTAAAATCGCCTTTTCGGCTTCTAAAACCTGGTCAAAGACCTTGCGGTCTAAAGACAGGTCTGCCAGCTTAAACTCCATGGCGCCATGCTGACGGGTGCCAAAGAAGTCACCGGGGCCACGGAGCTCCAAGTCCCGTTCCGAGACCTTAAAGCCGTCATTGGTATCCGCCAAGACCTGCAGACGGTCACGGGCTTGCTCGGAAAATAAAACGCAAAAAGACTCGTCCGCACCACGGCCCACCCGTCCACGCAACTGATGGAGCTGGGACAAGCCGAACCGCTCGGCATTTTCGATAATCATTAGCGTGGCGTTGGGGACGTTGACGCCGACTTCCACCACGGTGGTGGAAACCAAAACCTCCGTCTCCCCTGCCGAAAAGGCACGGATTTGCTCCTGCTTTTCAGCGGATTTTTGTTTACCATATAAAAGTCCGACTTTCAAGTTGGGGAAGACCTCACGGGACAGTCGTTCGTGCAAGGCTTTGGCGGATTTCACATCCTCTGCGCCGTTCTCGTCCACCATGGGGCAGACGATATACACCTGCTGACCTTGAGAAACGGTCTTGTTCACAAACCCCCAGACCCGATCCCGCAGGGTCTCGTCCGCCAAGATGGTACGGACGGGCTTGCGGTTGGGCGGAAGCTCGTCAATGACTGATAAGTCCAAGTCTCCATAGAGCAGTAATGCCAAGGTACGGGGAATGGGCGTCGCGCTCATAACCAAAGTATGAGGTTCAGCGCCCTTTTGGGTCAAGGCGGCACGCTGGGCAACCCCGAATCGGTGCTGCTCGTCCGTGACTACCAAGCCGAGGTTTTGGTAGGTAACCTCTTCTTGGATGACTGCATGGGTGCCGATGACAATCTGGGCAGTGCCTTCTGCGATTTCTTTTAAAATCGCGCGTTTTTCCGCGGCAGTGCGATGCCCTGTCAAGAGCACGGTACGGATGCCAAAGGGCGTTAAGGTTTTTTCAAAAAACTCGGCATGTTGCTGGGCGAGGATTTCGGTGGGTGCCATCATGACCGATTGGTACCCTGCCTCCACCGCGGCAAACATGGCAAAAAGTGCCACCACCGTCTTGCCGCAACCTACATCGCCCTGAACCAGGCGGTTCATGGGCATGCTGCCGTTCAAGTCGGCAAAGACCTCGCTTAAAGCGCGCTTTTGGGCGCCCGTTAAGGTAAAGCCCAAGGCGTCTGCCAGCGCTTTTAGCCGTGGGGTTTTGGGGATGCGGACCGCCGTCTCGCCCCGTCTGCCTTTTTTCAGTTGGGAAAGACCAATCTTTAAAAAGAGCAGTTCTTCAAAAACCAACCGACGACGGGCACGGTTTAAGCTATCGGCGTTTTCAGGGAAGTGGATGTTTTGCAGAGCAAAGTGGAGCCGTGGCAGGCTATAGGTCTGGCGCAGAGCAGAAGGCAGTGGGTCGGGGATGGCTTCATCCAACCGCTCCAATGCTTCTCTTGCGGCACTTTGCAGGTTCCACTGGGAAAGGCCTGCGGTCAGGGGGTATAGGGGCACGATGCGTCCCGACTGTTTGGGGTCGTCTACCGACGGCTCACAGATGGGGTTGGTCATCCGTTTGCGACCGCCCATGACGCTGACTTTTCCGTAGAAAAAATACCTTTCGCCGCGGCACAAACGTTTCGCGGCGAAGGGGTTGTTGAAAAATATTAAGTTTAAGTTCCCCGTTCCGTCAGACACGGTTACCTGATGCATCTGAAGGCCTTTACGGACAGGCAGGGGCGTTGCAGGCGTCGTAACGACTGCATCCACGCTGACCTTATCACCGTCTTTGAGTAGTCCGATGGAGGAAAACTGACTCCG
>JAGAUM010000104.1 GCA_017620795.1 Clostridia bacterium | reverse complement strand
CCCAAGCACACGTTGACCTGCGCAAGGAATTTGAGGCCAACGGTGTAAGCTTTGAGGTTGAAGCCGGCGACATCATCCGCGTTGCACAGCACTGCGGTCATGAAGGTAACTCGGACGGCATGTCCTTCCTGCCGATTTTCAGCTATGTTGAAGCCAACGTTGAAGGTCTTTTGGATAGCGAAACCACCGCAGAAATCGTAGCAGGTGAAACTGCTACCATCCGTGCTCGCTTAAACCCCATCGGTACCGAAGCTGACATCACCATTACTCCTGCTTACGCAAACGGCACCGTTGTTACGGTTGAGGATTATGATTACGTTCCCTACAGTGAAAGCAATATCGCCGAGTACGGCTATGTTGACATCACCTTAGGTGCAGACGAAGCATCCCGCGCAGGCACCGGTTACTATCGCATGAACTATGGTAACTACACTCAGCTGATTGCGGTTACGGTTGCTGCAAGCGCTTCCGGTGACGGAACGGTTGAAGACGATACCCCCGAAGCTGGTGTTGAGGTTATTTTAGGCCAAGGCGGTTCGGATGACGGCGAAGACGAGCCTGGTTCCGGTGAGGGTGGCGAAGACGAACCTGGTTCTGGTGAAGGCGGCGACACTCCTGCATTTGAGTTTACCTTTAATGCGGTTCCTTCTGGATTGACACTGTCGGGTCATGCGTTTGCAAGACGTGGTTTCACTTACAACTGGACCCACGAGAACACGTTGTCCTCGGCTCAGGATTATACCTTAATGGTATTCCTTGCCGGTGGTTCCACCGCCGATATCGATATTTCTGCTCTGCCCGCTGTTGTAAAGAATGAGTACGAAGCTTCTGCATCCGCTAGTGGTGTTTCCAAGAACTTTAACTTAACTGCCAACAGTGACTTTGAAACCACCGATACCCTGGACTTCTTCTGGTTCTACGGTGACTACGCAAACCTGGCAAAGAACGGTTTGTATTTGGCAGGCAGCATGCTTGATGTGCTGAAATCCTAATTGATTTTAATAAGAGAAGAGCGCGGTTGCGCTCTTCTTTTGTTAGAGGTGATAAAATGAAAAAAGACCTTTTGGCACGGGTATTGAATATCTTAGAAACCTTGTGGATTTTATTGATGCTCTTAAACGCCTACTGGTTGGGGTATCAGTTCGATGTACCGCCCTACCTGCTGGTACTGCCGTTGGCGCTGTTCGTTGGCAACACCTGGGCACTGTTAAGAACCAAAAATGTAGTGCTGTTCTTTGTCCAGATTGTCGCCTTGTTGTTATTGTTCAGCGGTGGTGTTACTTACCTGTTGGCAGTGCTCTGTCTGGCGCCTGTGATGTTTGTACCCTCGTTCTTTCCAAAAAAGTGGTTAAAACCCATGGCGACCGTCGTGGTCATTATGGCAGTTGCTCTGGCAGGGGTTTCGGTCTATACCCTGATGACCGCCGCTGCTCCCGAAGTAACGGTAGAACAAACTCTGGTGCTGGAGGATGCCAAGTTAGAGCTCCGTCACCAGACAGTGACCATGGAGATGGGGCCTAACACCCTGCGCGGCGTTTACTTTGAAAAGCAACTCTTGGGATGCACCTTTACCCGTCTGCTTTATGTCTGTACCGATGAACGGGAGATTACTTTGTCTTGGCAGGATGACAAAACTGCTCTTATCAACGGCAGGCCTTGCTCGGTCTACTTTTCAAGACTGATTGGCGAATAATTAGGAAGTGTAAAGCATACCTTCTAATAAGCCGAGGGAAGTCAAACCCCATTGGTTTGACTCCCCTCGGTTTATTTATTGGGAGGGAGAATATGTTTTATACCATCAACCGTCGCACCTTAAACGGCATTGCGCTCTGCCTTGTACTGGCGCTCTTGATTACTGTGGGGGGCGTGTGGGGGAGTCGGCATAGCGTTGCAACCAATGGCAACTGGGGACTGAGCTTCCAAAAAGAGGGTCAGACTCCGACAGGCAACGCAACCCCTGACTTTTTAAAAACTTACGGTGCTTGCTTCGTAGGGGACACCACCCAAAAGGTCTTATACCTGACCTTCGATGCAGGCTACGAAAACGGCTACACTGCCAGCATTTTGGACACTTTAAAAAAGCATCAGGTGCCTGCTGCTTTCTTTTTGGTCGGAAACTATCTGGACACGGCGCCGGAACTGGTCTGTCGCATGGTAGAGGAGGGGCATCTGGTGGGCAATCACACCAACCGCCATCCCGATATGTCTGCCATTGCGGACATCCATTCTTTCCAAAAAGAACTGACCGACCTGGAGACCAAATTCAAAACGGTCACCGGCAAAGACCTGCCCAAGTTCTATCGTCCACCACAGGGTAAGTACAGCGAAGAAAACCTAAAGCACGCCCATGAACTAGGTTATAAGACGGTCTTTTGGAGCCTTGCCTATGTGGACTGGTATAATGACCGTCAACCCACGCGTGAGCAAGCTCTGTCCAAACTATTGCCACGGGTCCACAACGGCGCGGTGATTTTGCTCCATTCCACCTCTAAAACCAATGCGGAAGTCTTAGACGAATTGTTGACAAAGCTCAAAGCAGAGGGCTATACCTTTGCCCCACTGACCGCTTTGAATGTCTGATGTTGTCGAAAATAAGCGAACACTTTTTCTAATAAAACCTTGACGAACGGAGAAAATGGGGTTATAATATATAAAAAAGAACAACCGTTCGGAAAAAGGAGCGAGAAACAGTGGAACATCGGTGTTTGGGTTGCGGCAGAAAAATCAGCGGAGAACAGAGGCGGACTCATTTTGTGGGGACGGCATTTCATGATACGGTGTGTGCGTTTGAATGGTTTTCCCGAAGCAAGATGGGACGGCTCGTCATCCCTGACGCGCGACAAGATGAATTTTTAGAAATGATGACCGAGTTTTTGATTGAACAAGGGCTTTCTTTCGAATGGTTTGAGTATTTCAAGAAATATTGGAGGTAACGAAAGATGAAAGTCGAGGAGATTAAAAAGCTCTTTCGGGGGATTCGGAGCATAAAAAAAGAAATGGAGCTGCGGCTCGCATTTCTTAAGGATGTACAACAAATGGAAATGGATACTTCGTCCATCGAAGCGTCTGTTTTAAAAGAGTACGCGCGGTTAGAGGAGCGTGTCCGTCTGGCGGATCGGATGCTGGAGGTATTAGATCCCCAGGAACGGGAGATTTTAGTTGCGCGCTATTACAAGGGGGTTCGATGGGAGTACATGGAGCCCGAAACCATGTATAGCATTTCCCAGTGCCAGCGGATTCACGATCGGGCGCTTTTGAAGCTTACGTCCTTTTGCGACGGCGAAGCACCTCGAAAGCCAGTAAAAGCAGGAGCAGTACCAGTGCTCCTGAAGAGTCAATAAGCATATCCCGAAGCTCGCAGGAGCGACCAGGAACAAAGGACTGATGAAACTCATCGGTAACTGCGTATAAAACCGTAGTTAAAAATGCCGCTACTTTGGGGAAACGAATTTTTTTAAAGGTGTTAAAAAACCCGTAAAGGCTCCCCGATAAGCAGGCAAAGCAGATGAAATGGGCAATTTTTCGCATTTCGGAGTCGGAAAGTCCGACTGATTTTGCCACAGGTTTGCTGACGGCGCTGGATTGACTCGCAGGCATATCCGAAAAATAAAAGATCATTGCCATCAACAGGATGCTTAGGACAATAAAGAAAACGCGTTTTTTCATAAGAACTCCTTTTACATAGTCAACTGATTTTCGGGGATAATAACAGGGCAGTACCACGAATAAAGGAGGAACCTGTCATGCCGAATTTGAGTTGTAATGTTACCAGTTGTACCAACAACAAAAACAACTACTGTTGCATCAGCAATATCGAAGTAGGTGGCTCCGGCGCCGTAAAGCCCTGCGACACCTGTTGCGAAAGTTACGCACCCCAAATCGGGGCACAGAATGCAACGGTTCATGAAAACCGCGTTGTGGATATTATGTGTAAGGCAACGCATTGTGTCTATAATGAAAAGCAACGCTGTGATGCTCCGCAGGTAGACATCAAGGGCTCGTCTGCTTGCACCTGTGGCGAGACCGAGTGTCAGACCTTTGTCTGCGACATCAACCGAAAATAAAAGAGAAGCGGTGAGGGGACTCACCGCTCTTTTTTATTTCAACCTTTGAACTTTTTCAAAGTGATGGGGGTATTTAATAATTTTGCCGACTTTAATGCAAAGAATACGACCATCGAAAGGACAAAGTCGAAGCAGTGGTGCAAGAACGTGATACCGCCGGTAATACCCCAGACGAACTGGGCGGTGCCACTTGCCATGCCAAAGCAAGCAAAAATCGAAACTACGATAATTTCGCCGATGGCATGTAAGATACCAGTTAAGAGAATGGTGATGAAAAGGTTGTAACGCTTTTTAA
Organism: Clostridia bacterium; assembly: GCA_017620795.1. Lineage (GTDB taxonomy): Bacteria > Bacillota > Clostridia > RGIG8785 > RGIG8785 > RGIG8785. Next base: position 3,617 of record JAGAUM010000104.1, on the reverse strand, counting down.
TCAAGTAGCAACCTAACAGAGCAAACAGTAAGTGGGAAAATGCGCGCATTGCCACAACGGGGCCCAATGCAACGAAGAAAGCAATCGTGCTTCCGATGACGGTGCAGATCGCAGTAAAGGGGCTGATGAACATGGACAGAATGACAGCCAAGTGCGATGCGGGCGTAACAGAAAAGGGTTGCGGAACAGGCAGTTTCGGCATGAACAGCGGAATAACGATTGCCAAAGCAGTCAGCAGTGCAGCCATAACCAATTCACGGATTTTGTTAGATGTTTGCATAAAAAGACCTCTTTTCTTTTGTATTGGTAACATTATAACGCTATTTTATTGAAAAATCAAGATTTTTTTGTCGGATAGCGAATCTCGTTTTCAAGGTCTTTCCCTGCAAAAAAGTCATCCAGATTCTTTAGCGTCACTTCCGCAATGTGAAAGAGTGCCTCGTCGGTTAAGAACGCCTGATGGGAGGTGATAATCACATTGGGCCTTGAAACCAACAGAGAAAGAACCTCGTCCTGCACAGGGGTGTCTGAAACATCCTCGAAAAAGACCTCTGCCTCTTCCTCATACACGTCCAAGCCTGCCCCCTTGATATGCCCCGAATTGAGGGCTTCTAAAAGGGCTTCACTGTCAATTAGCTTCCCACGGGAGGTGTTTAGGATGATGGCACCCTTCTTGGTCTGTGCCAAGGTTTCGTGGTTGAGTAGCTGATAGGTCTCTCGGGTCAGGGGACAGTGCAGGGAGATGACGTCGCTTTCTTCCAACAATAGGGACAAGGGTACATAAGAAAAGTCAGGGTTTTGGATAGGGTAGGGGTCATAGGCTAAAATCTTCATCCCAAACCCCTTGCCGATGTCAATCATGACCTGCCCGATTTTTCCTGTACCGATTACCCCCAAAGTCTTTTGGTGCAGGTCCATGCCGATTAAGCCGTTTAAGCTGAAATTAAAATCTCGGGTGCGGATATAGGCTTTGTGCACCTTTCGATTCAAAGTCAAAAGCAACGCAAAAGCATGCTCCGCCACGGCATAAGGCGAATAGGCAGGAACCCGAAGCAACGTGAGCTTTCCCTGTGCCGCCTTGACATCCACGTTGTTATATCCTGCACAACGCATGGCCAAGACCGAAACCCCTGCCTGATATAACCCCTCGATGGTGTCTTTGTCGATCTGATCGTTTACAAAGGCAACGACTCCCTCACACCCCTTCGCCAAAACGGCGGTTTCGGGGGTCAGCCGATGCTCGAAATAACGGATGTTATAACGGTCGTTTAATTGCTCAAACCAGATTTTATCATAAGGCTTGGTATCAAAAAATCCAATGGTCTTCATGGTTTCACTCCTTTCTTATAGCTTGACAAGAAAGTCGCAGTTTGATACACTTTTATTGAGGTGAAACCATGAAGATTTTAATCGATGCGGATGCTTGCCCCGTGGTAAAGCCGACCATCGCACTGGCGAAACAGTATCAGCTCCCCTGCATCCTTTTTTGTGATACCGCCCATCGGCTGGAGGATGACTATGCCCAAACGGTCATGGTGGATCGCGGAGCGGACGCCGTGGATTTTGTTTTGGTCAATCAGGCGACGGCAGGAGACTTGGTCATCACCCAAGACTATGGCTTGGCGGCAATGTGTCTGGCGCGGGGCGCCTTTGCCCTCCGTCAGGACGGCATTTTCTATACCAACGAGAATATGGACGGGCTATTGGAATCCCGCCACTTTTCTCAAAAAGTCCGTCGGGCAGGAGGACGGCTGAAAGGCCCGAAAAAGCGCACCGCCCAACAGGATTTGGCATACCAAAACGCGTTGGAAGCGTTTTTAAAAGAAAGACGGTAATCAAAGAAGATTACCGTCTTTTGTTAACAACAGACCCGAAAATTCGTTATATTAAATGAAAAGCCGAGAAAGGGGGCGGAGGATGAAGTTTGAACAACTGATAGAGCAATATTCCAATCTTGCTTATAAAATCGCGTTGGATATGACAGCGTCCTCGGATATCGCCGCCGATTTAGTACAGGATTCTTACTTGAGCTTATATGCCAACTATGGCAGGTATCGACATCTGTCGGAGCAGGAACAAAAGAACATTCTTTGTAAAATCGTCCTGAACAAGTGTCGCGATTACTTAAAACAGCAGTATACTGTTTTACCGTTGGAGGAGCAGGAGTTGGCAACCGACGATTTTGTGGACAAACTATTGGAAGAAGAAAACGCCCAGCAACTTCGTCAAATTATTCGAGGAATGCGACCACCGTATGGTATGGTTTTAAGCCTTTATTATTTAGAAGAGCGGAGTATTGACGAGATTGCGTCCGTTACAAAAACAACAAACGGGACGGTGCGCGTTCAACTAACCCGTGGGCGAAAAGAATTGAAAGCGATATTAGAAAGGAGGGGTGACCTTGGAGCGGATTCAACGAATCGAACAACTACTGACTGACGATGATGCATTATCCCAATATCTTGACGGCTTGGAAAAAACAGAGCTTCCTGTTCCCGAAAGGGTGATGGAAGGAATTCATTATCGTGTTCAACGCAAACAGCGCAGATTGGTTTTGGATATTGCCAAGGTCGCTGCCTGCTTGGTTCTTTCGCTCAGCGTCGCAAATGCAGAGTTTGTCATTAGTGGCGAAGAAGGAAAGCTGACCGAGTTTACCCAAGAAGTAGAAGAAAAAATAAGCGATTTTTATTGTAACTTAACGTTTGGAAAGGATGGTTTTAAAGGTGAATAAAAACGGATTCTTAACATTTTGCTTTAGCCTGATTCCTGGAGCGGGACAGATGTATCTAGGACTGATGAAGCGAGGGCTCTCGTTGATGATTTTAGCAGGGGCTTTCGGCATCTGTATGTTGGAACTGGGCTCGTTCCTCTTTGTGGTTCCTTTTTTGATTGTAATGGCGTATAGTTTTTTTGATACTTATCATTTGCGCGACGCTTTGAAACGGGGAGAGGCGCCTGTGGATGAGTATCTGGTTAAGAGCAACCTCTTTAAAACCCTTCGTGGCAACCGACTGGTAGGGGTCGGCGTGCTTTTAATCGGTGTTTATCTGTTACTGACCAAAACCCTCGGAGAATTGGTGAACAATTACTTTTGGAATGAAACGCTGGAACACGCTTATTGGACGGTTCGCCGTTGCCTGCCGTCGCTGATTGCGTCCTGCCTGACCATCGGCATCGGTCTGAAAATGATTGTGGGAAATCGGGAGGAAGAATAATGGAGAAAACAAAAAAGGAACGTCGCGTAGGAACGTTCACCTTTGGCGCCATGCTGATTGTGGTGGGTATCGCGGTAGTCTTAATGACCTTTACAGGGATGGAACTCCTCAAATACGTTCTGACCCTTTGGCCTGTGGCAATCATCTTTTTGGGAATCGAGATTTTGGTCTTTTCTTGTACTCAAAAAGAAGGGTTTAAGATTGACTTCGGGAGCATCATCCTGATGTGTATCACTTTGTTTTTGACAGCCGTATTTAGCGTAGGGAATTATGCCGTCAATAAGGTGTTATATGATGAGGATGTAAAGGCCTTGGTCGTTAATGACCTTGTTGCTGATACAAGATACTATCATTTGGACGGAGAGGTTACAATTAAGACGGATGGGGACCAGCGCATCATTG
>JAGAUM010000103.1 GCA_017620795.1 Clostridia bacterium | reverse complement strand
GCCACATTCTCCCCTTCACGCAGGATGGCAAGGAGCAGATGCTCGGTCCCGATATAGCCGTGACCCATCCGTCCTGCTTCTGCGGCGGACAGCTCGATAATCCGCTTGGTTCGTGGCGTTAAGCCTGCCACACCGCCCTTGCCCTCAGGCTCGCCCAAGAGCTTGGTAACCTTTTCCAGCACCGCTTCTTCGGTAATGTCATGGGCAAGCAGGACCTGCCCTGCTACCCCGTCCGATTCATGAAGCAAGCCCAATAACAGATGCTCGCTCCCCACATATCCGTAGCCTGCTTCTTCCGCCATCTCCTGACCGTAACGGAGTGCCGCTTCCGCACGCTTAGTAAACCGACTTTCCATGTTCATTTATAACACCTCCAACACCGTCCGCACCGCTTGGGCACGGGCATGGTCCCTCGCATCGGGGGACAGTTCCTGTTCTTGCATCAGATGCGCCGGCTGAACCGTGACCCACAGGGCACGGAGCTCGGGCGTATCTTCTATGGGTAGAATACCCAGATTCATACCAAATCTTACCTCGGAATAAAGCTTCATAAACTCCTCGGAGCTAAGCTTTCGTGCATAGCGCAGAATCCCAAAAGCCCGATACACGCTGTCCGATAAAGTTTCTTCATACTGTTCTTTCAGTTCCCGTGTGGCCGTGTGTTCCAGCTTAATGACCTGGTTCATGGCAGAGGTGACCTTCTCCAAAATCTCTGCCTCGGTCACGCCCAGGGTAATCTGATTGGAAATCTGGTAGATTGCGCCGCTGGCTTCGGTCCCCTCGCCGTAAATTCCACGGACAGTAAGTCCGATTTTGGTCAGGGACTGGGTCAGCTGTTGCATCTGGCGCATCCGTGTCAGTCCCGGCAGGTGCACCATGATACTGACCCGAAGGCCGGTGCCCATATTGGTCGGGCAAGCGGTCAGATACCCCCACTCGGGGTCAAACGCAAAGGGCAAAGCCTCTTCCAATGCATCGTCCACCCGATTGGCAAGGTCCAATGCCCCTGCAGGGTCAAACCCTGCCACCACCGCCTGAATCCGCAGATGGTCCTCCTCATTGACCATGACGCTGACCCGTTTGTCCGAGGACAATAGCAGTCCGCAAGAAAGGGGCTTTTTTAACAGCTCACGGCTGAGCAGGTGGTCTTCTACCAAGACCTGTCGAGCGATGGGTGACAGGTCGGAAAGCTTCTGAGCAGTTAAGTATCCGCCCATCCGTTCCGATGCCGAAACGGCTTTTTCCCAGAGGGTGTTTGCATCCTCAGCAGTCATTTTGGGTGAGAAGGGAATTCCACTAACGTTTCGTGCCAGGCGGATGCGTGTGCTTAAAACCACGTCCTGCTTGGGTCCGATTTCCTGATACCACATCACGCTTCCCCTCCTTTCAGCTCCCGAATGGTGTCGCGGAGCTTTGCCGCTTCTTCATATCGCTCGGCGGCAATGGCGTCTTGCAGTTGCTTTTGCAACCCTTCCAGTTCACGCTGTTGATGCAGTGCCTCCTGCCCGTGGGAGGGAACCTTGCCCACGTGACGGCTCCGTCCGTGGATTTGCTTTAAGACCTCCTCCGTCCGTGCCGAGAAGGTTCGGGCGCACTCACTGCAGCCGAACTTTCCGCTCTTTAAGAAAGAAGCCTCGCTCATGCCACAGCCCTTGCAACGGACACTGCTCTGTTTTGGAGCAGTCCCCCAAAACCCTTGCATGAAGTCGCCCACGTCGAAGAATGCGCCCTGATGCTCGGCAGCGCAGACCTCGCACAAATAGATTTCTTGTTGATGCCCATTGACCGTCTCACTGAAATACGTGGTGGCAGGGCGTTTTTGACAATGTTGACAAAGCATTTTCATCACCTCAACTAATTAAATGTACCAATGCGTTTTTCAAAGCACGGGCGCGGACCGCATCCCGATGGGGATTCTCCATCCCTAAAGCACGGTCGGACAATCCGCCGATTAAAAGCTTGCACTCCCGTTCGGACAGAATCCCTGCAGACAGTAAATCCTGCAGGAAAAAGTGCATCTCCTGATAAGACACCCGATCCCCCATGTGGTTGACCAGATGCATCACGATATTGCCGCCCGACGGTTGCACCCGCCGAATCCGTACCGAGCCACCGCCTCCCCGACGGCTGTCTACCGCGTAGCCATGCTCGTTTTTAAACCGCGTGGCAATGACATAATTGATTTGGGAGGGCACACAGTGAAACTGGGTCGCCAGGTCATTCCGACGAATCTCAATCACCCCGTCATTCTCCTCCATCATCTCTTTTAAAAACTGTTCAATCACATCGCTGATTTTCATAGCAAGTACCTCAATTTGTTTTTGACTTTCTTTGACTTTCATCAATTTCAGTATACCACGTCCACTCCAAAACGCAAAGGTCAAACAAGGTCAAAAAGTTCGTTTTTTCGTAAAAAACAAGAGAAACCTCTTGTTTTCGAGGTTTCTCTTTTGTTTTCTCACTTTTTCGGAGCGAAGTACTGATAGTACTGACACCGAATCATGCCGTTGTAGAGCTTGCGCTTTTTAGACGCTTTTTTGCCGAAGTCCTTTTCAAAGTCCTCGTCAGGGGTGATGATGTAATAAGACCAATCGGGGAAGGTGGGGAACACCTGACCCATGACCCGAGACAAGGCTTTGGCTTCCTTGGCATCCCCCAACCGCTCGCCATAAGGCGGGTTGGTGATGATGATGCCACGGGGGTCACGGAATTTCAGGTCACGGACGTCCCGAACCCCGGCACGAACCAAGGGGTCTACCCGTGCCGCAGAAGCGTTTTTCATGGTCAGACGCACGCAGGCAGGGTCGATGTCCGAAGCGTAAATCAAGGTGTCCTTGGCTTCTGTAATCTGGTCTTGCAGTTCCTGACGGATTTCTTCCCAAAGGGACTTATCCAGCCAGGAGAATTCTTCCGCCGCAAAGCTCCGACGAAGACCGGGAGCCATGTTCTTGGCAATCATCGCGGCTTCGATGGGAATGGTGCCCGAACCGCAAAAGGGGTCACACAGGATGCGATGCTCGTTCCAAAAAGACAGCTGTACCATCGCCGCCGCCAAGGTCTCACGGATGGGGGCGCGGTTGGAGGTGTCCTTCCGATACCCACGCTTGTGGAGGCCCTCACCACTGGTGTCAATCATCAGGGTGACGCGGTCTTTTAAGATGGAAAACTGAATCTGATAAAGCTCCCCGTCCTCGGGCATTCTGCCCAAAGAGTAGCGGCTGCCCAAGGTGTCGGCAACGCTCTTTTTGATAATCTTCTGGCAGTCGGGAACGCTGAACAGGGTGGAACGGACCGAGTGGCCTTTTACAGGGAACGCACCATGCTTGGGAATCCAACGGGGCCAGTCCAAGGCGCGGCAACCGTCAAAGAGCTCGGTAAAGGTACGGGCTTCAAACTCCCCTACTTTGATGAGGACACGCTCGCCCGAACGAATGCAAAGGTTGACACGGACGATGGCTTCATCATCGCCCAAGAAACAAACCCGACCGTCCGAGACCTCGGTGGTCTCATAGCCCAAGTCACGGACCTCACGCGCGACCACCGCCTCAATCCCAAAGAGGGTGGGGATGACTAATTCGTAGCTGTTCATAAAGTTTCCAGTGCCTGCTTTAAGTCTTCGATAATATCGTCAGCATGCTCGATACCTACCGACAGACGGATCATTTCGGGCTTAACGCCGCACTCGATCAACTGCTGGTCCGAAAGCTGACGGTGAGTGGTGGAAGCAGGATGCAGGACGCAGGTGCGCGCATCGGCAACGTGGACAACGATCTTGGCAAGCTTTAAGCTGTTCATCAGCTTCATTGCCGCGTCGCGACCGCCCTTGACGCCAAAGGAGATGACGCCGCAACCGTCGTCTTTTAAGTATTTCTTACCCAGCTCGTACTGGGGATGGCTCTTTAAGGAAGGATGGCAAACCCAAGCTACCTTTTCCTCTGCGTCCAAGAACGCGGCTACCTTCTGGGCGTTTTCACAGTGTTGTTTCATCCGCAGAGGCAGGGTTTCCAGACCCAGATT
>JAGAUM010000102.1 GCA_017620795.1 Clostridia bacterium | reverse complement strand
CGTATTGATAAATATGATTATATGGTGCCGGATAATCTTTTGAGAATGGCATATGTTTATAATCAGCTCAATATTGCAAAAGCAATTGATATTTTGAATAGTTTAAATTAAACTTATATAGGAGGTTTAATAATGCTTTTTGAATACATTGTTAACTATTGTGAAAAACTGTATAATGCAATACGACGAACTAGTGGATGTTCTCACTGTAATCATCCATCAGGAAATTGTAGCGGTAATTGCGATAATTGCTTGACACAAGTTCACTGGGGACCAAAATATAATGAAAGAGAAGACTATAACTGCGAAAAATTAATTTATAGGTATGTAACCGAATTTGCAGAAAGATATACGAACAATATTTTGCATTTACTTAAGTATACTGACTTTGAAGAATATCCCTTTTATAACATCTTATCGATTGGTTGCGGTGCAACTCCCGATTTGATGGCAATTGAACGATGTATAAGCGAAGATGATGAGCTTGAATATACCGGTTATGACCGCAATCCGTTGTGGGAACCAATACATAATCAAATTGAACGGTACATGAATGGATACAATTGCACAGATGTAAAACTGTTTCGAAGTGATATTTTTGAATATATTCATAGTGCAGATATAAATAATTGTAATTATAATATTATTGTAATTCAGTATTTAATTTCGCATTTATATAATACTCATCAAAACCAACGAATAGATGAGTTGTATAACGGTATTGTTAAAATAATTGATAACAGTGACAATGCAACGCCATTTTTAATAATTATTAATGATGTTGATTCTTACCATAAAGGAAGAAATCTATTTCTTGGATTATTAAATATCCTCGAAAAACAAGGATATAATGGGCACGCGTATGCTTTTAGTGATTATCCCAACGGAGATTTAGGTAAAATTCGATGGGGAGAAAGTTTTCGGAGAAAAGGGCATATTGAATATGAATATGTTGCTCAAAAAGGAGTTTTAGAAGGTGCTGCATTAGTAATAGAATTGGAGGTGGAATAAATGATTATAAGTGCAAGCAGAAGGACGGATATTCCGTCTTACTATTCGGAATGGTTTTTCAATAGGATTAAAGAAGGCTATGTCTGTGTAAGAAATCCAATGAATATTCACCAAGTCGGGAAAATATCACTTTCACCTGATGTTGTAGACGGAATTGTATTTTGGACAAAAAATCCAACACCCATGTTAAGTCGGCTTGACGAGATATCGCAATACAATTACTATTTTCAATTTACTGTAAATTCATATAATACCGATATTGAAACTAATGTTCCGTCAAAAAATGATGTAATAATACCGACATTTCAAAGATTGTCAAAACAGATTGGAAAAGATAGAGTAATATGGCGTTATGATCCGATTTTACTTAATGAAAAATATACGCTCGATTATCATTTGACATATTTTAAAATGATGGCAGATAAGCTTGCTGATTATACGGAAAAGTGTACAATTAGCTTTATTGATATATACAGAAATATACAAAAAAATATGTCATCTTTACAAATTTGTTCACCATCAACTGAACAACAAGAAGAAATAATTGCAAAATTTGTTGGAATTGCAAATGAATATGGAATTTATATTGATACCTGTGCTGAAAAAGTTGATTTTGATAAATATGGTGTTAAACACGCTCACTGTATTGACAGAGAACGATTAGAACGGATAGGAAAATATAAATTAGATGTTGATAAAGATAAAAATCAGCGTGATGAATGTGGTTGTGTTTCAAGCATTGATATAGGCTCGTATAATACGTGTAAAAATGGTTGTTTATATTGTTATGCTAATTTTAGTCAAAAAAGTGTTGTGGCAAATCATTCAAAACATAATCCAAATTCTCCTTTACTCTATGGAGACATAGAAAGTGATGATGTTGTTAAAGAAAGAATCATACATTCATTTAGAAATAATCAATTAGGATTATTTGATTAAAAGATTAATCGGACATAATTAAAGTTTATCAAATACACTTGAAATTTTTGCCTGATTATGGTATCATAATAAATGTCAGGTGCATGGTGATTAACTTATCATTTGATTCTTGGCGTGATACTAATTTGATACTAAAAATTCAGGCAAAGAAAAATAATACGGAGATTTAGTGCAAAATAGGCTATAAAATTAACGAAATACTAAACAAATAAGTTTAGTAATAAGAAAACTTTATCGAGTGGGAATAATTTCAGAGGTCGAAAAAAGCCTGTAATATCAAGGGTTTTCTGAATTATGAAGCTACTTGTGGCAACAAAATGGCAACATTTTTAAGAGAATAATTGCAAGTGGATTATAAGAGCCCTATGATTTATTTATCATATGGCTCTTACTGCAAAAAGGGGGATAATATGGGGCTGTTTGATTTATTCAAGAAGAAGTCAAATCCCGTTGATAATAGTGTGACGAAAATACCCGTAAATTCTGGATTCTACACACCACCAGCACCAGAATATGTGAAGAAGGAAGTCGTTGCAAAGACACCATTGGTGGAGATTACTACTGAGGTAGATGGCCCTCCCCCTCTGGAAGAATTGCTGAGGCAGGCAACGCCGTCAAAGGGTGGTCTGTATCCTCACGAGATTCTGATGCTGGACTATGCCCACACCTACAAAACTTCTGACAATAGCTTCCAGGGGTTTTGGTATTATCAGTATTCGGTGAAAGGCCCTCAGAGCGTCTTGGACTCCTTGTATGAGCGTGGTTTCATTGAACCGGGTGATTTACGTTCCGTTCTTGAACGGCTAAAGTTGGGCGAGATTAAGGACGAACTCAAGCTGGTCAATGAAAAGGTATCTGGTAAAAAGGCTGAGTTGATTGATAGACTGCTGGGTGTAGCAGACCATAATGAGTTGTCTGCCAAATACCCAGAGCGTTTCTTCAAGTTGACTTCCAAGGGTGAACAGGAATTGAAGGACAACCAGTATGTGCCGTACCTGCACCGTCATAGGTATATGAGTGTCTGGGAGATGAACCATCGTATTGCTCAAACCCACTATCCCTATCGGGATGTTCTGTGGGGTTATTTCAATGAACAGAGTGGTATTCATGCCCAGAACTATGACTTTGGTTTGTATAGAAATCTAAGGCACTCCATGTACGAGTTCCTATTGGAAGAAAACAAGCCTAAGACAGCGTTTGCACTTCTGGCCGAAGCCGTATATTATGACCTGAGCTTAATGGAAAACGGCATGGGGTCTTTCTTTACGAATAAGAAGGATGATTTCTATTGGCGTCTATATGAGATGAAACTGGAGCACATCGCCCCATACAGCCATTCTTTCTGTTCTTCACCATTGGCATACAACTTCAAGGAACTCCAAGAAACTCTTGATTTGTCAGATGATGAATTGAGAAGTGAGTTGAGTTCTGCTTTTGCTGATTTCAGCATTCCCGACTTGTTCAGGGTATTTACAAACGATGAGTGCGTTGACATTGTAATGGCGTCAATGAAGCAGGATGAAATGTTCCTTGAAAACCTTTATGATAAGGCAAGTGCGCGTAAGTATATGGAGTATAAGAGGATTAGAGGCAAATAACAAATCTTAATCGATATTGTACTAAAGTGAAATGTCATGGCAACACTATGGCAACAAAAAATCAGATAGCCCATACTGTCTAAATAATGAAAGTAATATAAATAATCCGAGCCAAATCCCATAAGCAAATCTGTTTAAGATTTATTTTTCAGGAGCGAGTGGGAATAATCTCTCAAACCCTTGTAGCAGTTTTGCTACGAGGGTTTTTAAAAAGGAAGGTTTGATATGGATATTACCCAGACGTTTTATAACAATTTAGCGTCCCGATATGACAAGCTGTTTGCCGACTGGGACGCCACCACCCGTGAGCAGGCGGAGCTTTTGAACCGACTCTTTTCGGAGCAGGGGTTTGATTCCTCTGCAACGATACTAGACTGTGCCTGTGGGATTGGTACCCAAACTGTTGGATTGGCGGAGTTGGGATATTCGATGGTTGCATCAGACATCAGCGAGGCGGAGCTTCAAGAAGCGCAAAGAAGAGCCCAAGACCGCTCGGTATCCGTTCAGTTTGAGCGTGCGGATTTTTGTGCGCTATCAAAAACCTTTACGGAGCTTTTTGATATCATCCTTTGCATGGATAACGCGCTCCCCCATATGCTGAGCAAAGAGGCGTTGACCTCTGCCGTTCGAAGCATTGTCGGTCAGTTAAAACCCGACGGCATTGTTGTTGCCAGTATTCGGGACTATGACGCGTTATTGAACGAAAAACCGCCCTATTCGCCCCCATATATTCACAAGACCGAGCAGGGGCAACGGGTGTTTTTCCAGACTTGGAACTGGGATAAAGACCGCTACAAGCTGACCCAGTATATTATTGAGGACGAAGGGACACTTCAGGTCAGCAAGTTTGACTGTGAGTATCGCGCCCTCCGCCGTGACGAGTTGACCGAATTGTTTCTTGCCAACGGCTGTAAAAAAGTAGAATGGAAATTCCCCGAGACGACGGGGTTCTATCAGCCGATTGTGATTGCCAGAAAGTAGGTTTACAGATATCGGCACCAATGCCTTCGCACATCTGGAAATGATACGAAAAAGCTCTTGAAAAAAGCTGGATTTTCCGATATAATAAACCCGATGATGACATCAAAGAGGAAAGGATGAATTTGATGATTTACGGTGTAGCATTGTTAGCAGGCTGTGCGTTTTTAGGCTCTTTTTTTGGGAATCTGCTGGGATTATTGACGGGGTTAAACTCCGATATCGGTGGTGTCGGTTTTACCATGATATTTCTTCTTTTGGCAACCAACACTCCCCAGATTGCTTCCCGATTACCAAAAGGTTCTTCGGAGGGCATTCATTTCTGGAAAGCCATGTTTATTCCAGTTGTTATCGCCATGGCTGCCTCCCAAAATGTGTATAAAGCGATTTCAGGCGGTTGGCTTGCGTTGGTTGCAGGGGTCTCCGTCGTACTGGTTTCTTTTTTACTGATTCCCGTGTTCAATAAATTCGCCCCCAAATCTGCAGAGCAGGTTGACAGCAAGGAGGCGGAAGCATGAGTGCAATTTTAGATATTGTTGTTGGGATTTTTACCAAAAACGGATTTGTGATGTCCTTTTTAATGATAGGCATACTGTCTTATCTGGCAACATTAATCTCCGACAAATTACTGCGCGGACGGATTCCAGGATCTGCCGTTGCCATTTTCTTTGGCTTGATTTTGGCGTACATCGGCGGTGCCATTTCAGGCGGGGACAAGGGTATTTCGGACATAGGGATTTTTGCAGGAGTCGGGGTGCTGGGTGCTTCAACCCTGCGGGACTTTACCATTATTGCCACGGCTTACGGCGCCAAGCTGTCTGAAATCAAAAAATGCGGATTTTTAGGCGTTATTGCCTTACTGATTGGCATTCTGTCCAGTTACATCGTGGGCGCACTGATTGCAGTCGCTTTCGGATACACCGATGCGGCAAGCGTCAGCACCATTGGCGCAGGTGCCGTCACTTTCGTTGTAGGACCGGTCACCGGTGCCGCCATCGGTGCAGACTCCACTGTTATTGCCCTTTCGGTTGCAACGGGATTGGTCAAATCCGTTTCCATTATGTTGCTGACGCCTTTGGTAGCCAAGAAAATCGGTTTGACAACGCCGCAAGCCGCTATCGTTTTCGGCGGGCTGGTCGGCTCGGTCAGCGGAACGTCTACCGCCCTTGCTTCGGTAGATAAAAAGTTGGTGCCCTATGGCGCAATGATTGCTACTTTCTATACCGGGGTTGGCTGTCTGCTCTGCCCGTCGGTGCTTTATTTCCTGACCAATTTAATATTGTAATCTTTTTCGCCCGAAACCCTCGGGCGAAAAATTTTTTAAAAAAGTATTGACAAAATAAAAAACCTGTGTTATTCTATCGTTCTACCCAAAACTAAGGAGGCGATTTGATTGGAGAAAAACGGATTTTTACGCATTGGGTACATCGGCAACCTAAGAGAGTACCCGCAACGGATCAGGGAACTGACCGGTTCCTACTACGACTACGTGGCATTTGACAGTCGCATTAATGAGCTTTGGGCCAACAAGGAAGAGAACGTCCTCTGCTATAACGCCAACGGCGAACAGGTAGACGCGCAGAGTGACAACATCGCTTTGATTCTGATTGATATCGGAATGAAGCATAAAGATACAGAGGAGACGCTGTACGCACGCTTCACCCAGACCACGCCCAGTTCTTTCCTGGACGCACGCTGGATGGGCGTACAGATTGGCACGGAGGAAGAGCTTTTGGCAGTTCTGTCCGACGAGCCTGCGGACGGGGATTTGACCTCTTTTACTTACATTGACAGTTTTCAGCCCATTGCACGCTTGTTAAGTGACTTAACGGGCGAGACCTTCACCGAAGTCACCTGTCGCGAGCTTTTGCAGACTTCGTTTGAGTCGGCAAAGGAGACCGACACCCTTGCCATTGCCACCAACAAGCAGAACCCCAACCTGCAGAAGGCGTTCTTCCCGGTTTTGGACTGCTTCTCTCTGGGTGGGCATCGCATCTTTGTAAAGATGGAGAAGAACACCCGTCCCAGCTCCATTAAGTGGTTCGGTGCGTTTTTGGAAACCGAAGAAGAGATTAAAGACGAGCTTCTTTCCTTCTTTGCTTTCCATGTAGGAAGCTTCTTGTTCGAATCTCAGTCGGATGCCAACAGCTTCTTAAATGGCTTGGCACAAAAAGCTATGAAGGAGAACTGGTGCTGGAATGACCCGACCCAGAACTCCACTTACTCTCAGCCCATCTTAAAGTCCTATCTGGAGTTCACCTATTACCGTCTGACGGACGAGGACAAAGCCGCGTCGCCAGACAACAAGAAGTGCGTCGACTTCAACAACAAGCGTTACTTCAACTCGGGTCTGTTGGACCGCAACTTCAGACAGATTATCATCGTTGGCGATATCAAGACGCTGACCGAGAACATCCCCGGCTACGGCGACTGTTCCTGGGAGCTGTTGGCCAACTTAAGAGCCTACAGTCATAACGAGCATGAAATTGCCCGCGACTTTGATGAGCATGAGCTGCCCCGTACTGCGTCCTACTTCAAGGACTACAGCGAAGTGGTCTTTAATGCGGCATTGAGCATCAACACCAACGACAACCACATTTTCGAGGATGGCGTCGCAAGAGGCCGCTTGCCTAAGTACAAGGCAGAGTATGATGCGGTCAAGAACAATCCCGAAGAGAAGGACTTGTTACTGGCAAGAATCGCTCGCGACTTTGACAGTGCGATTAAGCGTGCTTCGTTGATGGCAGAGCGCAACTACAAGTTGGCAGTACCCCAGTTCTGGAAGGAAACGGGCGAGATTCAGTTCCTGCTTCCCATTTACCTGGGCGAGCGTGAAGAGGCAGAAAAGCCCCAATGCGCATTGGTACTGAGTCTGGATACCAGCGGTCGTCGTCCCAACTACCGTGGCGAGACCATCCTGACTTTGGACATGGCATACAATAACACCCGACTGATTGCAAAGCCCGACATCTTCTGGCTGAACGATTTGGTCTAAATAAAAAGACGACAGAGGCTTCTGTCGTCTTTTTTTATATTGCACTGCGCCAAAATTCATGGTAAAATGAAAAAAAGTCTGTACAAAAGAGGGCGAAGTATGAAAACAATTTTCATTGTCAACCCCAAAGCAGGACAGGGCAAGGGCATAGAAAAGCTCTATGCCACAATCAAAGACGCAAAAATCCGACTGGAGCTGGATGTAGATGTCTACACCACCACTGCCGTAGGAGATGCGACGCAGTTTGTTTCCGCATATTGCAAGGAAAATCCCCCCGCCCGATTCATCGCCTGTGGCGGTGACGGCACCGCTAACGAGGTGTTAAACGGCATCATGGATTTCCCTGACTGCGAAATGGGAGTTCTGCCCAGGGGCACAGGCAACGATTTTTGCCGAAACTTCCCTGATGCAGGGGATTTTAAAGATGTACTCGCCCAGATTAAAGGCGAAACGGTTCCTTGCGATGCCATCCACATCACATCGGAACGAGATACCTTTTATTGCATCAACATGGTGAATATCGGATTTGACTGCAATGTTGCCGCCATGACCGCTACCATGAAACAAAAGCCTTTGATTTCGGGCCCCATGGCGTATTTTGTTTCCATCTTTGGCACCCTGATTCAAAAGAAAGGGGCAGACCTACAGGTATTTGCCGACGGAAAAGAAATCTATAACGGACCCTTGCTTTTAAACTCCATCGCCAACGGAAAGTTCTGTGGCGGAGGCATCAAAAGCAACCCAGGTGCATCGGTACAAGACGGGAAGCTGAATGTGAATCTGGTTTCCAACGTTTCTCGCACCTATCTCCTTCGCCTGTTACCTGCATACATGAAAGGCACCCACATGCAGATTCGCGGAATTGAGAAAGTGATTTCCAACCCTACTTGCGAACAGCTTGTGGTTCGCCCCAATACCCCTTCCGTCCTGATTTCCTGCGACGGAGAAATCAAAAACTATAAACAACTGACTTTTACCGCCGTACCGAAAGCTTTTCGGATGGTGGTTCCTGCAAGCAAAACCAAATTAGGAGGAAAAGAATATGAGCAAGATTGTATCCGAGAAAATGTACGAGTTGGGCAGTAAGCGGTCCGAAATCCGTGAGCTGTTTGAATATGGCAAAAAACGCATTGCCGAGGTGGGCGCAGAAAACGTATTTGACTTCAGTCTCGGTAACCCCAGCGTCCCTGCACCCGATTGCGTGAAAGAGACTCTGGCTGATCTGATTTTAAACGGTGACCCCGTCTCCTTGCACGGCTACACCTCCGCCCAGGGCGATGCCGTCGTCCGTCAGGCGTGTGCCGACTATATCCAAAAGACCCATGGGTGCAATGCCACCGCAAATGATTTTTACATGACCTGCGGCGCCGCTGCTTCTTTGACCATTTCTTTAAGCGCCCTGGCGCAGGAGGGTGACGAGGTCATTATCCTTGCCCCCTACTTCCCCGAATACAAAGTCTTTATCGCCCAAGCGGGTATGAACTGCGTAGAAGTCAAGTGCCGTGAGAGCGATTTCCAGATTGATTTTGACGCTTTTGAAAAAGCCATCACCGCCCACACCAAGGCGGTCATTATCAACTCGCCCAACAATCCGTCGGGCGCTGTCTTCTCGGAAAAAACCATCCGCCAGTTGGCAACGATTTTGGAAGAAGCGGAGAAAAAATACGGCCATAGCATCTTTATCATCGCGGATGAGCCTTATCGCGAACTGGTTTACGATGCAGAAATCACCGTACCCTTTATCCCCAACTTCTACAAGAACACCTTGGTCTGCTACTCTTTCAGTAAGTCTCTGTCCCTGCCGGGCGAGCGTATCGGCTACATCTTTGTTCCACCCTGCTGTGACGAGCATGATGCCGTTTACTTCGCTGTTTGCGGCGCAGGTCGGTCTTTGGGCTTTGTCTGTGCACCCAGCCTCTTTCAAAAGCTGGTTCCTGCCTGCATTGGCCAAACTGCAGACATCTCCATTTACAAAAAGAACCGCGACCTTCTTTGCAACGCCCTGACCGCTTACGGGTATCGGGTAGTCCGTCCTGATGGTGCGTTTTATCTCTTCGTAAAAGCCTTGGAGGACGATTCCCGCGCCTTCTGCGAAAAGGCGAAAGCTCATGATCTGCTGATTGTTGCCGCTGACAGCTTCGGCTTCCCGGGCTATGTCCGCATCTCTTACTGCGTATCCACCCAGATGATTGAACGGTCCTTACCTGCCTTTGAAATGCTTGCCAAGGAGTATTTGAAATGAAGTATAAACTGATTAACGGACAGCTTCTGCTCCGTGATAACGGCAACTACACCGTAGAACAGCAAGACCTTTACGTAAAAGACGGCAAGATTGTTGCCATCGGTGCTTTAAAGGACGATGCCGACTTTACGGTGGTGGATGCCAAGGACCGCCTGATTATGCCGGGCCTTATAAATAGCCACGGCCATCTTTACATGACCACCTTCCGCGGCATTGCCGATGATGTGGATTTTAACGAGTGGCTTTTCGAGCGCATCATGCCCACCGAAAACAAAATGACCCCCGACGAAGCATACAACAGCTGTATGCTTGGATGCATGGAAATGATTCAATCGGGCACCACCAGCTTTTTGGACATGCATATGTTTGCAGGGCAGTCCGCCCGTGCCGCCACCGAAACAGGACTACGCGCCTTTATCGGTCGGTGCATTGTAGGCGACGATCTTCACACCGATGCCAAGGCGCGGTTTGACGAATTACTCACCGAACAAGAAGCCTTTGAAAGTGACCGCATTCGGTTCATGGTCATGCCTCATGCCATCTATACCTGCTCGGAACAACTGCTCCGCCAGTTGGACGAAGAAGCAAAGTCGCGCAAAATGCTGAAGCATATTCATATGTCCGAGAGCGATACTGAAATCGAAAACTGCTTAAAAGAGCAGGGCAAAACCCCCATGGCATACCTTCGCGACATCGGGTTTATGGACGAAATGACCTCCATGGCACACTGTGTGAAACTGACTGACGAGGATATTGCCATCATCGCCAAAAGCGGTGCAACGGTGGTCACCAACCCTGCCAGTAACTGCAAGCTGGGCAACGGTTTCGCCCGTATCCATGACCTGAAAGAAGCAGGGGTTAACGTGGCGCTGGGGACGGACAGTACTGCCAGCAACAACACCTTAAACATGTTCCGCGAAATGGGCGTTTTGACCTTGATTCATAAGGGCATCC
This sequence comes from Clostridia bacterium, assembly GCA_017620795.1. Taxonomy (GTDB): domain Bacteria; phylum Bacillota; class Clostridia; order RGIG8785; family RGIG8785; genus RGIG8785. The sequence goes on along the minus strand of JAGAUM010000102.1, from coordinate 12,066 downwards.
ACAAGGACTCCACCGTCCTGCCTGCCGCGTATGTCCTGGATACTGCCACTGCCAATGCCGCACGCGCCTTTGGGATGACGGGGCGGTTGGGCGAAATCAAAGTTGGAGCTTATGCCGATTTGGTGTTTGTGGACTTAAACGCACCCTCCCTCTTCCCCAATAATAATATTGTGGGTTCTCTTTGCTACTCGGCAAACGGATCGGAAGTGGACTCGGTCATGATTGACGGCAAGTTCGTTTATAAAAACCGCGAGTTTTTGACCATCGACCGAGAACAGGTTTTATACAACATCAAAAAAGACCGCTAAAGCGGTCTTTTTTATTTCAATGCAAAACAGTCTACGGACCCATAAAAGAAATCAAATTATATCGGTGGGCGTGCTTCATCATACTTTCCATACGGTCACAAAACCGTTCATAGAATTCTACCGCAACGTGAACATTTTTACGAATGACCTCTTCGCCCTGCGGTGTACCCTTGCAATAAAGGCATCCGCTGTCAAACTGCCACGGGTAAAACCCTTCTTTCAATTCGTCTAAAATCGGATTGTCATAATCCGTTTGCAACAGTCTTGTATGCTCCCGAATGTTCTCAATCATCGTTTGAATGGATTTGTAAGTAAAAACATTATGCTCCAAGTTCCATTCAAAGTCCAATCCGCAATCGCTCGGATTTCGGAAAGGTTTCTGCAAATCGGAATCGTAAATTTGCTCCAAAAAATAGTATAACATACTGCCGACATCGTCTTCTTCAATCGAGATTTCTTCTGCACCGCATTTCTCAATTTGAATTTTGCGTCCTTTTCCAACAGCCCTTATCGGAGAAATCCAAAAACAGCTGCCACCATCATGACCCTCCACGATTACAATCTGCGTTCTGTTTTTGGTTGCCTTCCTTAGAGTATCGCAGGTAACTTTTTCGGGCGCCCTACCGAAATCCGTATGTGTTACGGATTCATATAATCCAAACCAATTCCAGCAATTATAATACTTTGCAAGGTAAAATCCGCCGTCTCCGAATAATTCAAACTCCACCTTTTGGTAATACATCTCCAAATGAGGATGCCTGTTCTTCTTGATGACGGAAACATTACGGATAGAAGCGCCTTTCAGTTTTGAAAACAGGCGGTCAGCGTCAACATTGCTGAAGTTCGTTCCATCCTCTGTATATGGTGAAAGTTGATTCACAGACAGGTTTATAATGCCACTATCAAGCATTTGCATTTCCAACGTCGTGTTATCCTCGAAGGCAATAATAACGGGCTCGCAAACAGATATCTCGAAAGGAAGTATAGCTTTTCCCAAGGGCACTTTTCCACTGTCTATCAACTCATAAGAAATCCCCTCTCGAGCCAAAACCGTCCTAGCCTGACACCGCAGGTTTTCCTGTCTCAAATTAGCACCAATACCAACACAGGTTATTGACTGGATTACTTTTCCGTATATTTTGTTTTCCTGCAAAAACACCTTGATTTCTTTTACAGTATTACAAGTCGTTGGCGCCCAGTTGTGCCAGTCATAACGGTCTGTCATCCCCTTTGACCTCCTTTTCATCAATTCGTTCTCACCATCATTTTACACCGCCGACAGTCCGATAAAAAGGACTTTGCATTCAATCACTCTTATTTCAATGCAAAACTACTATTTAAGATGGTATTGCTATACATAAACAAAACGTCTTGGTCGGTAAAGTCAATAAAGTAAGAAAGCATGCCGCTGTTGACGTAGCGCAGGTCCACCAAGGTGACTTTTTGGTATCCGCTTGCCAATAAGGGCGCGATGGAACTACCAAAGGAATCGCGGAAGATGATAAGCTCACGGTCGGTACGGACATTGTGATTCTCTACGGTTAAGAGGGCAACGGCGCCGGATAAGAACAGGTCATAGGGGTCTTTGCCCTCCGCCTTGTCCATATCATAAAGGGGTGCTTTTTTCGGCATGCCCGAATCATAATGGGTAACGGTGAAGTCGCTTTGAGAGTAAGTGACATAGCTCAAGGGCTCGCCGTCTACAGGCAGAGAAAGTTGCTGTCCGTAGGTGCCTACAAAGGGCTTTTCCAGCGTTTTGATTTGGTATTCGTCACTGACCGAAGCGTTCATGGAGGAAGCCAGATAGTCTGCCACATCAAAAATGCTTTCCTGACGCCAGTGGGGGTCGGTCTTATAGTAGTCCTCCAAGGACAAATACGGGGACACATCCAGGTGGGTAAAGAAGGGAAGCTTTTTAGAAAGCTCGTCACGCAAAGCGGCGTAATCCAAGGAAGGATAGCCGTTGGGGGCTGCCAGATACGCGTTCTTGTCAGGAATCATGGCAAAGTATGTTTTGGTGTCGCTATCTTTTAAATAGCGGTCATACACCGAAGTGAAAAGCGCTGTGGCATGGTCAATGGAATCGGGGTTTTTGGGATATTCCAGCTTGCCGATATGACCCTCTGCACGGTAGTAATCGTTATACTCTTTGTGCAAGAACAGGGTGGTTACCACCTTCATCTGACGAAAAGCGTCACGGAAGGGGAACTGGTCGGTGGCATAGTCCTCAAAAGACGAGGAGAAGGTTCCTGCCAGCACCGCTTCGGTGTTGATTTCGGGGAACTGTGCCAAGACCCGCCGCTCGGTGTCCGAGTACTCGTCGGGGGTGCGGAACCAGGCAATGGCGGTTAGGACCACCAAGACCAATGCAGGGATAATAATGTGAATGAGGTGTTTGGTTTTTTTCATCGTCCCACCTCCTAAAATCTAAAGTATAAAAACGGATTGAAAGAGCCGTCGACCAGATACGCCGTTGAAAGAAGCAGCAGGGCGGTGGTGACAATCGGCTCGGCAATGGCAAGGAAACGGGCAGGCAAGCGTTTGGTCAGGGTCTTGACCAAGGGCGTTGCACCGATGACTGCCAGTACCAGTATCATTCCGTAGTTTTTCAAGTGATAAAGGGTTTCAGCGGTGATAAAGGGGACACCGCCAAACAGGTGTAAAAGGTTTCGACCTGCCGAAGCCAAATCGGGCGCGTCGAAAATAATAAAGCTGATTAAGATAAAGAACAGAACATAAACATGGGAAAAGCCACGCAGCTTGGGCAGGATGCGGGATAAGAGCAACCGCTCCACCGCCAGCATAATGGCAAAGTAAAGTCCCCACAACACGAAGTTCCATGCGGCGCCGTGCCACAGTCCCGTCAGCATCCAGACTACAAAGAAGTTAAAGACCCAACGGACAGAGGACACGCGACTGCCGCCTAAAGGGATGTAGACATAGTCGCGGAACCAAGAACCTAGCGAGATGTGCCATCTTCTCCAGAACTAACTGATACTTTTGGAGATAAAGGGATAATTAAAGTTTTCCATAAAGGTAAAACCAAAGAACTTGCCCAAACCGATTGCCATATCACTATAGCCCGAAAAATCGAAATAAATCTGCAGGGCAAAGGCGATGCCGTAGATCCAGGTAAAGACCACCGACGGATGCTCGGTTGCGCGGAAGGCAGTACAAAACTCGCCCAAGACATTGGCGATTAAGACCTTTTTGCCCAGACCCAACGCAAAACGGCGAATTCCTTCTGCCGTTTTTTCCAAGGTATGGGTACGGGTGACCAGTTGCTCTGCCACAGCCGAGTAACGGACAATCGGCCCTGCAATTAGTTGGGGGAACAGTGCCACATAGGTTGCCAGGTCGATGGGGTTTTTCTGGGCAGGGGTTTCTCCGCGGTAGACATCGATGGTATAGCTCATGGCCTGGAAGGTATAGAAGCTGATGCCGATGGGCAACGCCACGTTCAGCAAAGGGAGTCCCAAGCCTGTTACGGCATTGATGCTTTCGATAAAGAAATCAACATACTTAAAGTAGCCTAACATACCGAGGCTGATGATGACCGACAACCCCAAAAAGACTTTGGCAAGAGGGCTGTTTGAAAACCGTTCAATTAATAAGCCAAAGACATAGGCACTTAAAATGGCAAAGAGCATTAAAGGGACCAACCGTGGCTCTCCCCAACCGTAAAAAAACAGGCTGCAAAGAAGCAGGGTGGTATTCTTCAAGCGACGGGGCGTAATGACATAAAGTAAAATCACCACAGGCAAGAAGTAAAACAAAAACGGGATTCCTGAAAAAAGCATCGGTTGGTCACCTCCTCATTAGAATTTAAAATGGATTATTCTTCAAACTGTGCAGGGCACATAACAAAGAAAACAGTCTGACCGACGTTGCCCGTGACCATTTCTTCTGCGGCGGTACAAATGTTCCAACGCAGGTTGCCGTTAGACTTTAAGCCGTTTACAAAGGCATTCACATCTGCACCTGCAGGAAGCTTGAATACATAGCCAATAAAGGGAATGGTGCCAATCATAGGACCGAACATTGCACCTTCGGAGAAGCCTTTGACTTCTTCGTCAAAGCCGTTTAAGAAACCTTCTTCTACAGGCATTGCACCTGCCATGAAGGGTAAAGCGTCTCCCTCAATCAACAGCTGGGCAATTTCTTCGGGAGTGCGATTGGTTGCAACCTGCTTAAAGCGAGTCAGCAATTTCTGGCCAACCGTTGCGCTGGGGGAAGGTTCCTGAGGCAGAGCAGGAGTCGGAGCGGAAGGCTTTACTTCTTCCGGCTTTTCCTGGGGAGCGACAGGGGTCTCTTCGGGTTTTTCAGCAGGCTTTTCTTCGGGCAGTTCTGCAGGTTTCTCTGCAGGTTTCTCTGCAGGTTTTTCAGCAGGCTTTTCCTCTTCCTTAGAAGGCTCTTCTTTTGGTTCTTCTTTGGGCTCTTCTACTTCGGGGGCCACTACAGGTTCTTCAATGACGGGGTCGCCCGAAACCGGCTCGTCAACGGTGGGTTTCTTGCCGCAAGCGGCGAAGGATAAAATCAGGGACAGTGCGAGAACAAGTGCTAACAGTTTTTTCATGGATAGTCTCCTTTCTTATTCTGCCGTTACACGGCAAATGGTCCAGTTGTTTTGAGTCTCATCATAAGTAAGACGAAGTTGGAGTTCCTCCCCCTCTGCCTCGGCAGTCAGGGTGAAGGTGTCAGGTGGCGTTTGTACATGCCACAAAACAGGGGTGTCTGCTTTTGCTTCGTAAGGAAGGGACAGTGCGTTATACATCTCGTCCGTGAGGGTGCCGTCCAAAGACGTAACGGTCACAGCCTCGTCAAAGCAAACAGACTGGGTGGTCATGGCACCCATCCGCGCCATCATGGGCACCGATTGATTGGGCAACAAGACCGTTTGGTTTTCAACTGCCAGACCGCCAACGGTGACACCTGTCGGTGTGGCAGAGAAAAACTGTACTGCAAGAAAGACGGCGGCAAGCCCTGCAGCAACTGCTGTGCCGAAAACAGGGTATAGGGTGCGCCTTTTCGGTCGGGCTTTTAATACGCGTTCTTGCAAATGATTCGGTGCTTTGATGCTTTGAAAGGCATCCACCGATTTGGGGTCAAACACGCTCGTCTTCTCCTTTCAGTTTGGGTTTTAGCTGCTCCCGTCCACGGGAAAGACGCATTTTCACTGCCGATTCGGACAGGTTCAATGCGGCGCCGATTTCCGCTACGCTGAACCCTTCTAAATAATGAAGGGTGATGACCGTGCGGTACTTGTGGGGAAGCTCCGACAGTGCATGAAGGACTTCCTTCGCCTCATCAGTGACCCCGATGGTTTCTGCCGCTTCCAACGGCTCATGGGTGCGGATGCGACGGCGGCGGTACAAATCTCGGCTACGGTTGACGGTTACCCGAATCAGCCATGCCCGCTCCCCCTCTTCGTTCTGGAATGGGGGTGCGGAGGTTAAGTAGCGTTCAAAGGCGTCCGCGACAGCGTCTTCCGCGTCTTGCGGGCGTTGCAGTTCAGCCAGAGCCAAACGATAGAGCAGGTCCGCATGACGGTGATATGCAGTTTCGAGTTGAGTATTTCGGTTCATGGTTTCTCCCCTCTATCATGAAAACGATTGAGCGGTTTTAAAGGTCACAAAAGTTTTTAAAAAATAATGAGGGGGTCGAAAAGGCCCCCTCATGAATCAACGTTGTTATTGCAGGATGATGATTGCAGAGGTCTCGTAGATGCCGTCGCCCAAGGAATTGGCGACAATCGACAGGCTCTGACCTGCACGGATAGCGTTCATGTCTTTTGCAAGGGAGGTGGCTGCATCCATGATGCTTGCCTTGTCCTTGACCCTTACCTGACAGGAGGCCGTCTCGTCCGAAGCATTGGTAACTGCAACGACGATGGTGGCGCTATCGGGATCAACCGATACTACCTTACCCACAAGCACTTCCTGAACCGCTTCATCATCCTCTGCCGCAGAAGAAACACTGACAATGATGTTGTTTTCCAAGGTCAGGATGATATTGTCGCCCAAACGCAGGTCATAGATAGACTTTTTCTCACCACCCAAGGTGATGGTGGCGCCGCGGGCCAGAACATAGGACTGGGTGTTCCCGTTGCTGGAAACCGTCAGGCGAGAGGTGGTGGACGAAATCAGGATTTCTTCAATCGTTGCCATTGCCGTAGCGGTGGGAGAGGTTGCAACAACCTTGATAACCAGGTCGTTCTCTAAAGTAACGGTAACAGCGTCACCTCTGGTCAAATGGTCATACTCGGCGTTCTTACCATTAACAGTATAAACACAAAGGGGAGACAGGGAATAGGTTATATCTTCCTCTTCGCCTGCAGGGCGAACAATCAAGCACTCTTGCGAAGAAATCATTTTTTTTGCGGTCAGAACACCGGAAACCGTTACCAGCTCCGCACCCTTTTGGGCTTCAATCATCACAACTACATCGTTTTCCAGTTGCAAGGTGACTTCGCTTCTGGCAGGCAATTCTGCCAAGTCAACCAGCTTGCCGTCGAGACGGATGTAAACGTTATCAGCAACCGTGTATGGCGTTGTTACTCCGCGAATCTTCAAGCGGTTTTCGGAGGCGTTGACCTCAGCCACTACGCCTTTTGCATAAGTAAAGCCCTTCTTGTTACTGATGTTATAAAGCATGACTGCCATCTGTGCGCGATTAACTTCGGTCAGCGGAGAGAAGATATTATCTCCCATCCCCTTCATGATGCCATGCTTTTGAACATACCATACATAATCCAAAAAATCAACAGGGATTGCATCCTGGTCCTCAAAGTCCAGTGCTACGGCAATGTTGTCACGGACTTCCTGCTCACCCCCGTCTGCACGGGTTAAAAAGAAGGCGGCTTCGTGACGCTTTAATACAGCGTTTGCGCCTGCGCCCGACAGGTAGGTGCGAACTTCTTCTACCGTGAAGATACCGTTATAGATTAAATAGCAGATTTCCTTCGGATATAAAAGCTCCAAATCTGCAAGCTTTTCTTCATAAAGAGCCACTGCGTTTTCTACTGCGGAAGCCATGGCTTCTTCCTTATAACCCAAAACGCGTGCAATCAAGAGCATGCTTTCTAATCTGGTAACGCCGTTACCGGGACGGTAGGTGCCGTCCGTATAGCCGGAAATCATGCCTTCTTTATACATGCTTTTAATCGCTTTTTCTGCCCAAGACCAAGAATCGTCCACATCGCTGAAAATCGGTGCGGCATACGCCGTCAAACAGGACAGAATCATGACCATCGCCAGCAATAAAGCCCCCCATTTTTTCATCGGAAATCCCCCTTTTTTCTAATTTATAAAATGAAATCCAAAGTCTTTTCAACCTCCGCCTCCAGCTCCTCTAAGGTGCCTGCTCGCAAGTAGCGGTCGAAGGTAAAGCCATCCAATGCCGTCTCACTGGCATGGGCGCGTTGCTCGGCGGTCAGGTCATTTTCAAAGCCTGTCCGCGTCACGTGCAAAGTCCGAACCGTAAAGCCTTCATCCGTCCAACGGGTAATCTCGTTGGGGAAACGTACATCGGGAATCAACACATAATCAAAGCGGTCGGATAAGACCTTGACCAGACGGATGACCGTGTCCACCCAAAAATGCTCGTCCCTGGCGCGGACGGTCTCGGTCCCGAAATGTTGCCATAAGGAGCGGTTTTCAGGAGTTCTTTCATAACTTCCGCCCAGATACGTCGCAACGATGTATTTGAGGTAATCGGCATAGCGGATGTTTAACACCCGCTTTCCCTGTTCTGTCAGTTTGGTTTGCAGCATCTCTGCCGCTGTGTCCTTACCGTGGCGAGCCTTGCCCGACAGGGTAATAATCAGCGGGCGGGTCACTGTGCTTTCCCACAATGGTGACAAAAAGCGTGTCCCTCTTTGACCATCTTTCCGCAACCGGGGCAAGCGTGCTCATCACGAAGCTGTGCACGACGGTTCTTCAACTCTTCCAGCTCGGCAAATAAAATGTCCAGCTTCTCACAACGGGGCTCAACCTCTACATTCACGTCCGCGTTTTTAAACGCATCGTATACACTTTCGCCAATCTCGCGATAAACCTTTGCAATATCGTCTTCTTTAGAAGAAATCTGCAAAGACAGCTTTGCGATTTCTACCAGTTCACCCGATTTGTTTGCAGCAGTTTTTCCTGCACTGACCACTTTTTCTTTCCATTCATTCATCTTAAATTCCATGTTCATGCCCCTTTCTTCCTTTTTCTAATATCAGTTTATCATCAATATGTTAAAAAAGCTACTGTTTTTTATAAAAATCTCTTAACCGTTCCTTGCGTAAAATCATCTCGTCAATCTTCTCGATGTAGGTCAGTACATCCTTGACATTAAAGACGCGGTCAATAAAGTCCTTTTCCCGATCCACCAGCTTGGTTGCACCACCGCCACCCATGGCTAAAATGGTTTGCAACTCCGCCATGCTATAGACGTTATAAAGTCCTTCGGTGCCAGGCTTGGCATAGCCCACATTCTCCAGATTCCCCACGGTATTTTTCTGCTTGTACAGGTAGTAAGGGTTATAGCCTTGGGCACGCAGTCGGGTTGCTGCCAAACGGAGCATCTCGTCTGCTGCCTGGGAAAAATCATAAGCACCCAGATTCTGGTTTAAAAACGAGGCGCGCTTGATGTACATGGTGTGGACTGTGATGTTTTCAGGGTCTAATGCCAGTACCTCGTCTAAGGTCTGGGAAAAATCCTCCAACGTTTCCCCCGGCAGAGCAGCAATCAGGTCCATATTGATATTGTCAAAGCCGTGTGCCCGTGCCCGTGCAAACGCCTGACGGATGTCTTCAGGGGTGTGGCTTCTGCCAATGGCGTTCAAGGTTTTTTGGTGCATGCTTTGGGGGTTGATGCTGATGCGGTCAACACCGTTTCGTTTCAACATCTCCAGCATCGTATCGGTCACCGTTTCAGGACGACCTGCCTCAACCGTGTATTCATAGATGCCACTGAGGTCGAAGTGCTCCCGTAGGGCGGTAATAATCCGCTCCAATCGCTCGGGCTCCAATGCGGTGGGGGTGCCGCCACCAAAGTAGACGCTCTTAATAGGCAGTCCCAAATCCGCCACCAGTTTTCCGCAGGCTTCAATTTCTTTTAGCAAAGCGGAAACGAAGGGGTCTACAAAAGTCGACATCTTTTTATATGGTGCCGAAATGAACGAGCAGTACAAACACCGCGTGGGGCAGAAGGGAATCCCGATATATAAACTAATGCCCTCGGGCGGATACTTTGCCATCAATGCCTGTTCCCGACGGAAAATGTCAAATGCCAGGTCCACCTTCTCCTGCGAGGCGTGAAACTCGTTTAAAAAGCGGTCATAGATTTGGTCTAAAGACAAACCTTCCACTTCGTTTAATATGCGAATGTATTTTACGGGTCGAATCCCGTTGACCTCTCCCCAAGGGTTCGGTGCGTTCATTTTGGTCATCCTCTCAAGTAAGGGTTATATGCCCGTTCCCGTGCGATGGTGGTGGTGTCTCCGTGACCTGCGTAAACGTCCAGCTCCGGCGGCAGGGTGCGCAAGCGTTTGAGGCTTTGTTCCATAGTTTCAAAAGAACCGCCACGAAAATCGGTTCTGCCGATGGTGCCTTCAAACAAAGTATCCCCTGTAAAGACACGGTCGGAAGCGATATAGCAGACACTACCCAAGGAATGCCCCGGGGTGTGCCAGACCGTCAACGGCCCGATTTGCTCCCCGTCGGTCAAAAAGCGGTCAGCAGGGCGCAAGGGGTTTTTGTTGTGTCCACCACGCCACTCGAAATCCGAAAGCATGATATGGTCTGCTTCGTGCATCCAAAGGGGAACGTCCAAAGCATCACGCAGGGCGTCTACCGCGCCCACATGGTCAAAATGGCCGTGGGTCAACAGTAACGCAGTCAGTTTTAAGCCCTGCTCGTTTAAATAGTTCAGCCAGTCTTGGGCATGACTGCCCGGGTCAATTAAGAAAAGATTTTCTTCGTCTCCATATAAATAGGCGTTTTGTTGCAATAATCCGCCTGTAATCTGATGAAAAATCATTTTAGCCTACCTTTCTGGAAACATTGTCCACACCGCGCAAGGTCATGAGCTTATAAATCAAGCGGTCTAACTGGACCGAATCCACAATTTCCAGAGTGATTTCCACCGCTGCCGTCTGGTTCTTACCAGCACGGGCGTTGATACCCTTTAAGGGAATCTTGTGGTCGGCAATGGTGTTGACAATATCCACAACCAGATTATCTCGGTCGGTCGCAAACAGTTCAATCTGGGCAATATAGGTATTGTGTACCCGCTCCTCCCAGGAAACATGAATCAGACGGCCTGCTTCTTCCTTGTTCAACCCGTTGACATTGACACAGTCGCAACGGTGTACCGATACACCGCGGCCACGGGTGATATAGCCGATAATCGCATCCCCGGGGACAGGGTTACAGCACTTCGCCATCTTCACCAGACAGTTGTCAATTCCCTCTACCACAACACCGCTGGAATGGGCAGCAGTCCGTTTCGACTCGCTGGCAACAGGGAGCTTCACTTCGGGGTTGCATTTTTTGTATTCTTCTTTCAGCCGCGCAATGACTTTGGCGGCAGTAATGGCACCATAGCCAATGCCGAGGTACAAATCCTCTAAAGAGTTAAAGCCGTAGCGCTTAATGATAACGTCCAGATACTCCTGACGGAACAGGTCGGTAGCAGAAAGGTTGTTGCGGTGCAGTTCACGCTCCACCTGTTCCTTGCCGATGGCGATGTTCTCGTCTCGACGCTCACGCTTAAACCACTGGTTGATTTTGTTCCGTGCCTGAGAGGTTTTTGCCACCTTCAGCCAGTCGCGGCTGGGGCCATGGTTGGCCGAAGAGGTAATAACCTCCACAAACTCACCGTTTTGCAAGGCATAGTCCAAGGGGACAATATGTCCGTTTACCTTCGCGCCCGTCATGCGATTGCCGACAGCGCTGTGGATGGCATACGCAAAGTCGATGGGGGTCGCCCCGACAGGCAGGCTGATAACGTCGCCTTTGGGGGTAAAGACAAAGACCTCATCCGCAAACAGGTCGATTTTTAAGGTTTTCTTGAACTCGTCCGCATCGGCAACATCGTCCTGTAATTCCAGCATCTGGCGAACCCATGCCAGCTTGGAGTCTACATCCGTAGCGCCTGTTGCGCCCTCTTTGTATTTCCAGTGGGCGGCGATACCATATTCCGCCGTACGATGCATCTCCCAGGTGCGAATCTGGATTTCAAAGGGAATGCCGTGCTCTCCGATGACGGTAGAATGCTGGGACTGATACATCTTGGGTTTGGGCATGGCAATATAGTCCTTGAACCGACCGGGAACAGGGGTGTACATTTCATGAACCAAGCCCAAAACCGCATAGCAGTCGCTGACCGATTCTACAATGACACGAACTGCAAACAGGTCATAGATTTCTTCTAAAGACTTGTTCTGGGTAAACATCTTCCGATAGATGCTATAAAAGTGCTTGGCGCGGCCTTCGACCGCATAGTGCTCTACGCCCGAATGTTCCATGGTCTCATTTAACTGGGCGATGATTTTTTCGATGTATTCTTCTCGCTCCTGGCGCTTTTGGTTCAAGCCGTCTTCAATTTCTTGATAGCCGACGGGGTCCAAAAAGGACAATGCCAGATCTTCCAATTCCCATTTGAATTTCTGGATACCCAAGCGATGTGCCAAAGGTGCATAGACCTCCAGGGTTTCCAAGGATTTATAGCGTTGCTTGGCTTCCGGCATACTGCTTAAGGTACGCATATT
>JAGAUM010000101.1 GCA_017620795.1 Clostridia bacterium | reverse complement strand
TCACCATAGAGGCCAACCTGCGAGAGCATGCCTTTTGCCTCTATACCTTTGAGGAATACAAGTAATCCCTTTCGCATAGCCTAAAACAGGAGGCTATGCCATGAAACAAAAACGGCACTTCGGTGTCTGGGCAATCGTCCCCGTGGCGGTTGCCCTTTCTTTTTTGATTGGACAGGTCCCAAGCAAGTGGGGCCTTTATTCTCTTTATACCACAGTAGCAATGCCACAATTCCAAAAGCCGAAAGCGGTCTTTCATCAGGACCTGCCTGAAGAAATTCCCTCCCCTGCGGTGGTAGAGCAGACCGCCTCAAAAGGTCAGCTCTTAAACCAGACCGACTACACGCCTGACATGGCTAAAACCGCCGTTCCGCCCCTTTCGGACGGACCGCAGGTCTTAATCCTTTGCACCCACACCTGCGAGGCCTATACCCCAAGCGAATCTTTTCCCTACACCCCTACCGACACCGACCGTACCGAGGATGCAAACTTCAACATGATCCGCATCGGTCGGGAAGCCAAAAGGGTTTTAGAGGGCATGGGTATCTCGGTCATTTTAGACGAGACGGTCTGCGACCTGCCTTCCTACAGCGGGTCTTATAAAAAGAGCCTGTCGGTGATGGAGGCACAACTCCAAAAGCACCCCTCCCTTTCGGTGGTGCTGGATTTGCATCGGGATGCCATTATGTTGGACGACGGAAGCAAGGTCAAGCTGACCACCTCCATCAACGGCGAGACGGTTGCCCAAGCCATGGCGGTGGTGGGAACGGACGCTTCGGGTCAGGCACATCCCCACTGGCAGGAGAATCTTGCCTTTGCCAATGCCATTCAAAAAACTGCCGACCGTCTGTTTCCCAACCTGATGCGGCCCATCAACCTGCGGACGGGGCGGTTTAACCAGCAGGCATCCAAGGGAGCGTTGCTCTTTGAAATCGGCACTTCGGGCAATACGTTAGACGAGGCTTTGCTTTGCATCCGCTATCTGGCAGAAGCAATCGGTACGACCTTAAAAGGCTGATTAACTTTTGTAGACAAAATAAAAAGGACTTGGTTGTCCAAGTCCTTAAAAGGGTTTTTGTTCGATGATGGTGGCGGTGACGGTCATTTCCTCGTAGTTGCGGATGATTTTAATGCTAACCTTATCCCCGATTTTATGGGTCTTTAGCAAAGCGGTCAGGTCCTCGTAGGTGTTGATTACCTGACTGTCGATGGAAACGATGCGGTCCCACGGCTTTAGGGGGTGGGTTTCATCAGCGGTGCGCATGACAAACAGTCCTGTGCGATTTACATGGAAGTAATAGGAAAGGTAACTGCTCTCCCCCAGTGCCACTTCAATGCCCAAGGCAGGTCTGCCTGTGACATAGCCATGGTCTTTTAGTTGGCTGATAATCGGTTTGGCAACGTTGATGGGGATGGCAAAGCCCAAGCCCTCGATACCCGTGTCGGCAAACTTGGCATTGACAATGCCAATTAAAGCGCCCTGGTCGTTAAAGAGTCCGCCGCCCGAGTTTCCGGGGTTGATGGCGGCAGAGGTCTGAAGCAAGGTCATTTCCTGATTGTCAATGACAATGGTGCGGTCTTTGGCGGAGATAATGCCCTCGGTCACGGTGCCGCCCAGTTCCCCCAAGGGGTTGCCGATGGCAACGGCGGTTTCACCCACCAGTAATGCGTCCGAGTCACCAAAGACGGCATATTTCAAGTTGTTTGCATCAATCTTAACTACGGCCAAGTCGGTGGCGTTGTCCGCGCCTAAGAGCTTGGCTTCGTACTCCTTGCCCGAGCGGAGACGGACGGTGATTTTGGAGGCTCCGTCAATGACATGGTTGTTGGTAACAATCACCCCATCGGCAGAAATAATGACGCCCGAGCCTGCCCCTTCGGACACGTACTGGCGCATACGGGAGTCGTAGACAGTGGTTTCGGTGGCGATTTCCACCACCGTATCGGCGGAGTTTTGAGCAATCTGGACGATGGACAGGTTCCCGTCGGTTTCCGTTTCATTGGCTGTGACGGGGTTGTTCAAGTACAAGCCAAAGAAGAATCCGCAAACAGCGGCACAAAGAATACAAAAAACGATTGCAGTGGTGTAGATGCGCTTTTCTTTCACAAAAATCCCTCCTTTAAAAATAGTATAACGCTGAAATATGACAAAACCTTGATAAAAAAGAAAACAATGTGTGAATTATTTTTGAGTTTGGTTTCACAATAATGTCGGGAGGGAACGAAGATGAAATTAAAACGCCTTTTAAAAGAAAAGACGCCACAAACGCCGACCATTCCGCCCAAAGCCCAGGCGGTGGTGGACGCTTATCGCGATCCCGAACGGCTGAAAACCGACCCCAACGGCAGTTATACGGGCATGATTGAAAACCCTTACGAAGTCCCTGTGCAAGACGCAGACGATCTGTAAGTTGCAAAGGGGAAGTTCTTGTGGTATAATGGGATTGAGGTGATGGCATGAAGGTCACAATCGATCGCATTACAGACGGAGTTGCCGTGGTAGAGTATGCTGACGGCAAGACCGAAAAGCTTCCTGCCGTGTTGTTGCCCGAGGGGGCACAAGAAGGCGATATACTGGAGCTTAAACTCCTGCCACAGGAGCGAAAGTCGAGGAAGAATCGCATCCAGACGCTGATGGATGAGGTTTTCAAGTAAAAGAAAAAGCGTTCCGTTTATTCGGAACGCTTTTTTGCTTTTTAAAACGGCTCAGGAAAGAAGTTTTTTGACCAAGGTGTTGACCAGTTTCCCGTCAGCACGGCCTTTGGTCTTGGGCATGACAGCCGCCATCACTTTCCCCATTTCTTTCATTCCCGAAGCACCTGTCTCGGCGATTGCTGCTTTGACGATTTCCTCTACCTCAGCTTCACTCATCTGCTCAGGCAGGTAAGCCATCAGCACCTCAATCTCGCGGTTTAGGTCAGCAACCAGGTCTGTCCGACCGCTCTTTTCGTAGTCAGGCAGGACATCCTTACGCTTTTTGACCTCACGGGCCAGTACTTCAATAACGCCGTTGTCATCCAATTCAATGCGTTGGTCCTTCTCCACCTGAAGAATCCCTGCGCGAGCCATCTGCACCGTGTTCTTACGAATGGTGTCCTTGGCCTTCATGGCTTCAACCAGGTCTTGCTTTAACTGCTCTTTGATGGACATATTACGCACCTCATTCGATTACATATACTTTCTTTTTCTTGCAGCCTCAGACTTCTTTTTACGCTTTACGCTCGGCTTCTCATAATGTTCTCTTTTACGAACCTCAGATAAAACACCAGCTTTGGCGCACTGTCTCTTGAATCTGCGAAGAGCGCTATCCAAAGACTCATTATCTTTTACGCGGACTTCCGACATTCTTATCTCTCCCTCCGCTATATACACTATGCGGCAATTCTAAAAAATGGAGGGTATCCCCAATTTTTTAGTAACACACCTATTATAACCCAACGAATGCAATTCTGTCAATACCTAAAATGAATTAAATCAGTTTCTCGCCCAACGACACACCACCGATTAAGTGGATGTGCAGGTGCATGACCGTCTGGCCTGCGTCTGCGCCACAGTTGTTAATCAGGCGGAAACCCGATTCCTTCACGCCCTTGATTTCGGCAACCTGGTCGATGGCGTCCTTTAGGGCAACCATCAAATCAGGGTCGCTTAACCCCAAAATATTGTCCATGTGTGCCTTGGGCACAATCAGGGTATGGACGGGAGCAACGGGATTGGCATCCTCAAAGGCGGTGACCAGCTCGTTTTCATAAACGATGTTGGTGGGAATCTCATGATTGGCAAGCTTACAAAAAATGCAGTTTTCCATTAGCCTAACAACTCCTCTAACTGGGCAAAAGCTTCCTCGGTCTTGGAAGGAATCTTGCCGCCTGCCTGTGCACTGTCGGGCTTACCGCCGCCGCCACCACCGGTTACGGTTGCCAGTGCGCGGACGATATTACCGCAGTGAACACCCCCTGCAACTGCCGCCTTGGTTGCCGTTGCCAGCCAGTTCATAGAAGCATCGCCGGTAACGTTTGCCAAAACAACCAGTACATTTTCAGCGGTATCCTTTAAGCGGTCGCCGATGTTTCTTAAATCATCAACGGTCAGGCCCTGCAGTTTAGCCGTGTAAACGGTGGTTGCACCGATGACCTTCTTGGTATCCAAGATGCTCTGAATCTGACCCAGAGCCAGTTTACCACGAAGCTCGTCATTGGCTTTTTGAGAAGCCTTTAAGTCGGAAGCCAGAGTCTGGACCTTCTGGACCAGTTCTCCTGCGTGGTTGGCTTTTGCCGCCGCCATAGTCTCCGAAATCAGTGCTTCACGCTCACGAATCAGCGCCAGTACCCCTGCACCGGTCACTGCCTCGATACGGCGGACACCTGCAGCAACACTGCTCTCGCTTAAGATTTTAACCAAGCCGATTTTCGCGGTGTGGGTGACGTGACAGCCACCGCACAGCTCCATGCTATAGTCCCCTGCGGTGACCACGCGAACGGTGTCGCCGTACTTTTCACCGAACAGGGCGGTTGCGCCACGCTTCTTGGCTTCGTCAATGGGCAGTTCCTCGGTGGTGACTGCCAAATCACGGAGAATTTGTGCGTTGGCACGGGTTTCTACCTCTGCCAGTTGCTCTGCGGTAACCCCTTCAAAATGAGAGAAGTCGAAACGCAGACGGTCGGGAGAAACGAAAGAACCTGCCTGAGCGATGTGGTCGCCCAAGACTTCTTTTAATGCTTTGTGCAACAAGTGGGTTGCAGTATGGTTACGGGTGATGGCATCGCGACGATCGGCATCCACTGCCAGCGTAACGGTCTCACCCAAGGCAAGCGTGCTTTCTTCGACCTTGACCATGTGCAGGATGCGAGTGCCCTGGCACTTGGTATCCACAACGGTCAGCTTGGCGTTTTGTGCGGTCATCAGACCGCTGTCACCAACCTGTCCACCCTTTTCGCCATAGAAAACAGTCTTATCTAAAATCACAACAGCGTCAACACCTTTGGCGATGCTACCCACCTGCTCGTCCCCCATGATGATGGCGGTGACGGTGCCCTGACCCTCGGTCTCGGTATAGCCAACGAATTCGGTGGTGATGGAGTCATCCAGCTCGTCAAAGACGTTGTTACTCCAGCCTGCTTCCTCCCCTTCACGGCGTGCTTCACGGGCACGGGTGCGCTGTTCGTTCATGGCTTCCTGGAAAGCGGTTTCGTCCACAGTCAGTTGCTGTTCGGACAGAATCTCCAAGGTCAGATCCAGCGGGAAGCCGTAAGTATCGTAAAGCTTGAAGGCGTCAGCGCCCGACAGTTCGGTCTTGCCTGCTGCCTTTAACTCGTCAATCAGTTTTTCCAGAATGTTTAAGCCCTGGTCGATGGTCGCGTCAAAGCGAGCTTCTTCCAGCTTGATAATCTTTTGGATGTA
>JAGAUM010000100.1 GCA_017620795.1 Clostridia bacterium | reverse complement strand
GTATTTGTCGGACAGAAAATCGGTGCGTCGGACGCCTTTGTTTCGGCACCCGTACATAGTTCTATTTCGGGCAAGGTCACAGCCATTGACGCGCGCACCTATGCGACTGGCCACACCGCCGTGGTGGTGATTGAAAACGACCATGAATACAAAATCCACCCCGATATCAAGCCTGCGCCTCATTATTCGGAATTAAGCCCCGAAGAGCTGGTGGCACGGGTTCGTGAAGCAGGCATTACGGGCTTGGGTGGTGCAGGCTTCCCCACCCATGTCAAGCTCTCGCCCCCCAAAGACAAGCAGGCAGAGTATGTCATCATCAACGGTGCCGAGTGTGAGCCTTATGTAACCGCAGACCATCGGGTCATGCTGGAACGCGCGGACTTGGTCTTGTATGGCATCGAAGCCGAGATGAAGATTTTAGGCGCGAAAAAAGCCTTTATCTGTATCGAGGACAACAAAAAAGACGCCATTGATTTGTTCAGCGTCGCCACCCGTGAAAACCCCGATATTGACGTGGTCGTGCTGAAAAAGAAATACCCTCAAGGCTCGGAAAAGCAGCTGATTGACGCTTGTCTGCACCGTCGGGTTCCTGCAGGGAAACTGCCCATTGATGTAGGCGTAGTAGTGGATAACATTTCCACCGCGGCACAGATTGCCACCACCCTAAAAACGGGCATGCCCTTAATTGACCGCGTGGTCACCGTCAGCGGTGACGGGGTCAAGAGCCCTGCCAATTATCAGGTACGGTTGGGTACATCCTATAAGACCTTGTTCGAGCAATCGGAAGGCTTCTCCGAAGATATCCAAAAGGTCATTGCAGGCGGACCCATGATGGGTCAGGCGCAGTTCTCTTTGGAGGACCCGGTGATTAAAGGTACTTCGTCTTTATTGGCACTGGGGGAAAAGAGCGCTCGCTACTTTGCGGAGGGAAGCTGTCTCCGTTGCGGTAAGTGCGTAGACGCTTGCCCCATGAAGCTGATTCCCATGAGTCTGTGCGATGCCATCCGTGCCCGTGACTTCGACCGAGTTGAGAAATTACACTTATCCGACTGTATGGAGTGTGGCGCTTGTTCTTATATCTGCCCTGCACGCCGTCAGCTGACCCAGACCCACCGTTTGGGTAAAACTTTGGTGAAAGAGAGGGGAACAAAATGAACCAAGCAGAACTTCGGGTTTCCATGGCGCCCCATATCTATGCCAAGGATGGCACCCGTGATTTGATGCAAGACGTGATTATCGCATTGCTTCCTGCACTGGTCTTTGCCTCCTTCTTCTTTGGTTTAAGGGTCTTGGTGGTTACCGCCACCTCGGTTCTGACCTGTGTTTTGGCAGAGCTGTTCTGGCAGCGTGCCAACAAGCTCCCTGTTACCGTACAGGATTGCAGTGCCATTGTAACAGGCATCCTTTTAGCCTATAACCTGCCTGCGACCATTCCCTTGTGGGTCGTGGTGGTCGGTGCAGTCTTTGCCATGATTATTTGTAAGCACTTTTTCGGCGGTCTGGGACATAACTTCATCAATCCTGCCATGGCTGCCCGTGTTTTCTTACAAGGTTGCTGGCCCACGCTGATGACGGCATTTAAAGAACCGTCTCAAAAACTGGTAGACACGGTCACCAGTGCGACTCCCTTGCAATTGTGGCAGGAGGGTACGCCCGTTGAAATCTTTGACCTGTTTATCGGCAACACCACCGGTTGTATCGGTGAAGTTTCGTCACTGGCACTGTTAATCGGTGGCATCTACTTACTGGTTCGCCGTGTCATTGATTGGTACACGCCTGTTGCCTTCTTGGGCACGGTGGCGGTGTTTGCCCTGATTTTCGGTGGTCCCTCGGCAATTTTATACCACCTCTTTGCAGGCGGTCTCATGCTGGGTGCCCTGTTTATGGCGACCGACTATGTCACCTCGCCCGTAACCCCTTTAGGCAAGCTCTTGATGGGCTTTGGCTGTGGCTTGATTACTGCACTCTTCCGCTTCTGCTCCAATGCGAGCGAGGGTGTTTCCTATGCGATTTTGCTGATGAACCTTGCAACGCCTTTAATTGACAAGTACATCACCAAGCGCAGATTTGGTGGGGAGGTGAAGTCCCATGCTTAAGGATATGGCAAAAACAGGTGGCATCCTGTTTTTAATCACCTTCCTGGTGGCTTTGATGCTGGTGGTCGGAAACTACTACACCAAGGGCCCGATTCAGATGCGTCTGGAGTTGGAAGAAATCGCCGCCAAGCAACAGGTACTTCCCCATGCCGCACATTTTGAGGAAGTGTTCCCCGATACCTTGGCAGACCACGAAAAACTGTCCGTTGCGTATAACGAGAACAATGCTGCCGTGGTCGGCTTCTGTGTGACCACTGCCGCCAAAGGCTATGGCGGTGAAATCACGGTTATGACGGGCTTGAACTTTGATAAGACCGTTGCCGCCGTACGGATTTTAAGCCATTCGGAGACCGCATCGGTAGGTAGCAAAGCGGAAACCAACCCTGAGTTGTTGTTAGACCACTATGTGGGACGGAACGGCCCCTTTACCGTGACG
>JAGAUM010000099.1 GCA_017620795.1 Clostridia bacterium | reverse complement strand
TCGGTCTTGGACGGGCCTGCAAAGAAGTTCAAGCATCCGTCAAAGCCCAAAATCGCGCTAGCTTGTTCTACAACCGATTTGACGGGAGCATAGACAAATACATCGTCATAACCGGTGCCGTCGGTCAGGTCACGCAGTGCTTGTACCGGGTCTTCTACCTTGCCCGTGTTGACATAGACCAGCTTGACGCCGTTTTTGGCGGCTTCTTCTACGGTGTAGATGGAAGCGGCACGCGCCAGACGCGCTTCGTCAATATCGGTAACGACCAACAAGGAAGGCTTGCGGTCGCAATGGATGGCGTAGTCGATGGCGCCCAAGCCCATGGGGCCGACACCTGCGAGCAACGCTACCTTACCGCCTTCGACGATACCCATGCTATGGACATAGGTTCCTGCCTGGGTATGATAGTTGACATGATAGCCACCGATGATACAGCTGACAGGCTCTGCTAATGAACCGGTGTAGAAGGCTTCGCCCTTATAGGGAAGCAAGCACTCACGCTCCATAACCACATTGGGGATGATGATGTAGGTTGCGTCACCGCCAATGTATTGGAAAGAATAGCCGGGGGCGGCATGGACGTTTTCGGGCATTGCCAGTGCCGGCTGGATGGCAAACTTCTCACCAGGATGGTAGCGGTCCTTCCACTTTTCACCGACGGCGATGATTTCACCACAGAACTCATGACCGATGATGGTAGGGTTTTCTGCTACATCGTTGGGGATACGCTTGTGAGCGGCGCCTTGGATGGCAACTTTATACGAGGACATGCAGATACTGTCGGACACAACCTTGGCTAAGATTTCGTCCTCCTGCATTTCGGGCAGGTCAAACTCCTCTAAACGGAAGTCGTTAACGCCGTAAACTCTTACTGCTTTTGTTTTCATTTTGTCTCCTCCTTGAATTGATTCCTTGCCCAGTCAGCAAAGAAAGTAATCCGCTCCGACAAAGCGGTGGTGTCTTTGGTAAACAGACCTTCCCCCGTTTGGGTGGCGTGCCATTCATGACCAATCAGTGCCCAGGTCGCCTCGACCAGATGGGCAAAGGGCGGTGATGCCACCAAGGGGTTTTGGAAGGATTGGCGGGGGGAGTTAATATCCTCACCGCTGATTTCAAACAAGCCGTGCTTCTTGCACAGCGCCCGAATCCGCTCTAACTGCGGAGCCGTGTTTCGGGTGGGCATATAGGTGATGGCGGACACGCCTGCGTCCTTTAAGTACGCCACCAGCTCGTCTAAATAATCGTCCTCAAACTTCTGGGTCTTTTTGTCGCCCGTGACCGAGTCTCCTACATCGCCTAAGTAGGCATAGGCGGGAATGGCGCCTACATGATGGCAGAAGGCGACCCACTCGTCTAAAGGCGGACACTCGTCAAAAGCAGGGACGTAGATGCGTTCAATCAGACTGCTTTTTAAAACACCTAACAGGTCATATTCCAGATAGGGGTTGGTTTTGTCCGAGAGCAGTGCGCGCTGTTTGTCGGACAGGGTCAAGCCCAAGGTGTCTTCTAACACACTGACCACATTGGGAGAAGCGCATAGCACTTCTCTTGCAAAAGCGAAGAGCAGGTGACGTTCGGTCACGCTTCCGCCCTCGTGGGCTTGGGACAGGGGTAAAATGTCCCGTTCGTAGTCCAGTTCCACATCCAAGGGAACCAGCTCGCGGTTTAAGAGTGCGACCATCTGGCGGTTCCGTTCATGGCGGTGTAAAAGATAGGGGCGAATGAACTCCTCTACTTCTTTTAAGCGGTCATGAGGGATGCCATGCATTGCCACATAGGCGATGCCGTTCTGGTCGGGGTTGTTGATGCGACGGTCGGAAAAGGGGGTGTCATACATGGACACGCGACATTCCATCCCGACGGTAGTGGCGATGCCGAGCATCTCCCCTGCTTTGATAAACTCCTCTGCCCCCGAGACACTGTCATGGTCCATGATGCCTGCGGTACGAAGACCGTTTTCCCAAGCCAGCGTTGCCGCCAAGGTAGGCGAATAGGGAGAGAAGGAATAGGTGGTGTGGATATGGTTATTGACATTACCGCTGTCTTTAGGAAAGGGAAACTCTCCAGCGCGATAACGGCCCAGATACGCGTCTAAGTTGGAAAGGCGCAAAGACGCGGTTTCAGCATTTAAGCGTTCACGAACAGTTGCGTCAGCCATGGTGCCCTCCTAGTTGAGCATTTCCTGTCCGCCTGTGACGGGGACGGCTTGTC
>JAGAUM010000098.1 GCA_017620795.1 Clostridia bacterium | reverse complement strand
GCAACCACGTCTCCGTTTTCAAAGGGCTCTGCCCTGGGAGTGGTGTCCGCTGCCAAAATAGGCAGAGCGGAAAGCACCATGCACAAAACCAAGGCTAAACAAAGTAACTTTTTCATCATCTCAATCCTTTCTTCTTTCTTCTTTACTATTTTAACATTTATTTGGGATATTGTAAATATAATAATTGTTTCACCGTTTATAATAAAAGTGCCTTGGCGTCCCCCCAATTTGTGGAAATCCCCTGAAAAGGTGTTGCAAAATTCCAAAACTGTGGTACAATAAAGAAAAAGCAGAAAGGACTGATTCATATGAAACAAACCCCCGTACAAGTAATTACCCGTACTGGCATCTTACTGGCGCTGATGATTGCAGTGCAGGTCTTTAAAAACCTGTCTCCCTGGATTACAGGTCCGCTGGTCAATGCCATTTTGGTTTTAGGCACCTTGGGTGCAGGCATCTACTCGGGCGTGGCGCTGTCCATCGTCGCCCCTGTTACCGCTCTGTTAATCGTTCAACAGCCCCTGATGCCTTTAACAGGCTACACCCTGATTCCTGTCATCATGTTGGGCAACCTGATTTATGTGGTCGCTGTCTGGCTGGCAACCCGAAAGAACGACGCCCCCGACGCACCTTTGGCAATCGGCCTGATTGTCGGCTCGGTGGTAAAATGGCTGGTCATGTGGGCACTGGTTGCTTGGGTGGTCATCCCCACCTTCGCCGCCAACTTAAAGCCTCCGATGGTTGCGGCACTGCAGAGCACCTACGCGGTATTGCAAATCGGCGCCGCCATCTTGGGAAGTGTCCTCGCCTTCTTGGTCTGGATGCCCCTCCGAAAAGCATTAAAGAAATAGCAAAAAGAGCCTGCCGAAGCAGGCTTCTTTTTTGATTTATCCAAGGTTTATCAAATGATATCTTGATATCATGATATCAAGATATCAAGCCCATTGCTCTGCACCCAAAAAGTACCTGTTCGCAAGCCAGTCGCTTGGCATAAAAAAGCACCCGTTAGGGTGCTTTTTTAGTCCTGCAAGGATGCATGGACGATGTTATTGATTAAGCGGTGATAGTAAGTGAACTTTCCGCCCAAAACGTGTTGGGCATAGACAATGGAAATCTCACGCTCGGGGTCGATGGAGACATGGAAGCCTGCAGCACCGTCCCAGCCGAATTCTCCCACCGAGGTCAAAGACCCGCTCAAAGACGGATTGACATGGGTGCGGACACCCAATCCGTAGCCGTAACCGGGTCTGCCATACTCGTGACGTTTCTGCTCGTCAGGGATGGTGTCGATTCGCATCATGTCGATGGCTTGTTTGGACAAAATCCGCTCCCCGTTTAAGCCTTTTCCGCCGTTACACAAGGCTTCGGCAAAGAGAATATACTCATCCACGCAGGAGACCAAGCCTGCACCGCCACTTTCATACTCGCTCCCCAGCTGATAGGGGCAACTGGTTTCTCGGGGATGGGTGGTGTTGTCGGTGCCACGGTAGTAGTACTGCTTGGCAAGCCGCTCTTTCATGTACTCGTCAATCGCAAAGCCCGTGTGCTCCATCCCTAAGGGGTCAAAAATCCGCTCTCGCATATAAGCGCCCAGTTTCTTGCCCGTGATGGCTTCCACCACGCCGCCCAAAACGTCGTGGGACAGGCTATAACGGAAGTGCGTGCCAGGCTCGAACGCCAAGGGCTGTTTGGCAAGGGCGCGGACGATATCCAACGTAGGGGCGCGTCCGTCGGTCTTTTCCAAGACCTCTAAAATTCCAGGCGAGCGGAGGTTATAGTCCAGACCGCTCCGCATGGTGAACAAATCCCGCATGGTCAGCTCATTTTCCGCCTTTTGGGGCTCATACCGACCAGGTTCTACTGGTTTTAAGACCTTGGCGTCCGCAAATTCGGGAATGAACTCGGACACGGGGGTATAGAGGGTGAAGTAGCCATCGTCTAACAAGGTCAGGGCGGTGGCGCAGGTAATGACCTTGGTGGCGGAGAAGAGGTAGTAAAAGGCATCGCTTCTTAAACGGGTGCCTGCCTCCAGATCGTCAAAGCCTGCAGTGTGGCGGTAGACCGGCTTGTGGTGGTGATAGACCACGCAATCACAACCGGGGATGCCACCCCAATCACCGATATGGTCTAAAAATTCAGTCAAACGCTGAAAACTCATAAGGCAGACTTCACCTCGCCCACGTTACCCGACAGGGTCACCAGACGGCCGTCGGGGAAGCGCAGAGCAACACTGCCCTGATAACCGATACGAACCGAGACCTCGGTCAGCTTGCCGTCCTTCCACTTTAAGTCGATGTCATGACCGCCGGGAACACGGATGCCACAAAGCTCACCCGTCTGCCAGTTCTCCGGCAGAGCGCGGAGCAGGTGGACCTCCTCGTCAAAGTAACCGCAGAGGGCTTCAATGACGGCGGCGATGGCGCCGAAGTTACCGTCAATCTGGAAGAGG
>JAGAUM010000097.1 GCA_017620795.1 Clostridia bacterium | reverse complement strand
TTATGAAACAATCCTTATTTACCATTCTGAAAAACGAACCCCTGACCGCTGATGTATATCGCATGGTCTTATCGGGCGATACTTCGGACATCACGGCATCGGGGCAGTTCGTCAATATCAAATTAGATGGCTTGTTTTTGCGCCGTCCCATCTCGGTCTGCGATCGGGATGATCAGACCCTGACCCTGCTCTATAAGGTCGTGGGCAAAGGCACCGAGCAGTTAAAGTCTATGTCCGAAGGGAAGCTGGACATTTTAACAGGCTTGGGAAACGGCTATGACCTCTCCCTATCGGGTGACCGTCCCCTGCTGTTGGGTGGCGGTGTTGGGGTTCCCCCCATGTACCTCCTTGCCAAGGAGCTGTTGGCACAGGGCAAAAAGCCTGCGGTCATCTTAGGCTTCAATACCCATGCGGAAGTCTTTTATGAGGAAGAATTCCGCGCCTTGGGTTGCGATGTTGTGGTTACCACCGCAGACGGCTCTTACGGCAAAAAAGGCTTCGTGACCGATGCCATGACCGATTTTAACTACACCTACTTCTACACCTGCGGCCCCGAGCCGATGCTCCGCGCGGTCTGCAAGACTGCCGTCACCTCGGGTCAGTGTAGCTTTGAAGAACGAATGGGTTGCGGTTTTGGCGCTTGCATGGGTTGCTCCTGCAAGACCTTAACAGGCAACAAGCGTATCTGTAAAGAAGGTCCCGTCCTTACAAAGGAGGAGATTTTATGGTAGACACCCGTGTAAACCTCTGCGGAATCGAGCTTTCCAACCCCATTATCCCTGCCAGTGGCACCTTCGGGTTTGGGTACGAGTTTGCAGAGCTCTATGACATCAATATTTTAGGAAGCTTTTCCTGCAAAGGCACGACCTTAGAGCCTCGCTTCGGCAACCCCACACCGCGGATTGCGGAATGTGCGTCGGGTATGCTTAACGCCGTTGGCTTACAAAACCCGGGCGTGGACAAGGTTCTGTCCGAGGAACTGCCCAAGGTAAAGCCCTACTTTAACAAACCGATTTTGGCCAATGTCAGCGGTTTTTCGTTGGAAGAGTATGCAGAGACCTGCCGCAGAATGGACGAATCCGACCAGGTAGGTTGGTTGGAGGTCAATATCAGTTGCCCCAACGTCCACGGTGGCGGCATGAGCTTTGGCACCTCCCCCGAAGCGGCGGCGGAAGTCACCAGCGCTGTGAAGGCGGTTACCAAAAAGCCGGTCTTTATCAAGCTCTCCCCCAATGTCACCGACATTGTTGCCATCGCCAAAGCCTGCGTGGATGCAGGTGCAGACGGCATCAGCCTGATTAACACCCTCCTTGGGATGCGTATCGACTTAAAGTCCCGTAAACCCATTCTGGCAAATAAGATGGGCGGATTCTCGGGAGATGCCATCTTCCCCGTAGCCTTGCGGATGGTCTATCAGGTGGCTCACGCAGTGGATGTCCCCGTCATCGGCATGGGTGGCGTTTCTTCTGCCGAGCAGGTGATTGAAATGATGCTGGCAGGCGCAACCGCCGTGCAGGTGGGTGCCGCAAACTTAGTAAACCCCTACGCGTGTCGGGATATCATCTTAGACCTGCCCCGCGTGATGGAAGAATACAAAATCAATTCCTTACAGGAAATCATAGGAGGCGTAAACTAATGGGAAAAGACGTTATCATCGCTTGCGACTTTCCAAGCGCAGAGCAAACCATCGCATTTTTAGACCGTTTTGAGGGCAGAAAGCCCTTTGTCAAAATCGGCATGGAGCTGTTTTATGCTGCAGGCCCCCAGATTATCAAAGACATCAAGAGCCGCGGCCATAAGATTTTCCTGGACTTAAAGCTCCACGATATCCCCAACACCGTCAAGAAGGCCATGTCGGTCTTATCGGGCTTGGATGTGGATATCTGCAACCTCCACGCAGGCGGAACCATCCCCATGATGGAAGCCGCACTGGAAGGTCTGACCCGTCCTGACGGCACTCGCCCCTTGCTAATTGCCGTTACCCAGCTCACCTCCACCGACCAGGAGACCATGGAGCGTGACCTGCTGATTCATGAACCCATCGACCAGGTGGTTATGCACTACGCCAAGAATGCTAAAAAAGCAGGCTTGGACGGCGTCGTCTGCTCGCCCTTAGAAGCGCAAAAGGTTCACGACGCTTGTGGCAAAGACTTCTTGACCGTGACCCCCGGTATCCGCTTTGCGGACGGAGATGTAGGCGACCAGAAGCGCATCATGACCCCTGCCGCCGCCAATGAAATCGGCTCGGACTATATCGTGGTCGGCAGACCCATCACCGCAGCCGAGGACCCCGTTGCCGCCTATAACCGTTGTGTTGAAGAATTCGTAAAATAAGGAGGAACTACTGATGAAACGCACCATCGCAAAAGATTTACTCTCGATTAAAGCGGTCTTTTTCCGCCCCGATGAGCCCTTTACCTGGGCAAGTGGCATCAAAAGCCCTGTTTACTGTGACAACCGCCTGACCCTGACCACACCCTCCGTCCGTGACGATGTGGAAAACGGCTTGGCGGCAATCATCCGCGAACACTACCCCGAAGCAGAAGTCTTAATGGGCACCTCCACTGCAGGGATTGCCCACGCCGCCATTACCGGCCATATCATGGGCCTGCCCATGGGCTATGTCCGCTCGGGCGCCAAGGACCATGGCAGACAGAACCAGATTGAAGGCAAGCTCCTGCCCGGACAAAAGGTCGTTGTTGTAGAGGACCTGATTTCCACCGGTGGCTCGGTCTTGGAAGTCGTTAATGTCCTGCGCGAAGCAGGCGCTGAAGTACTGGGCATCGCCAGCATCTTCACCTACGGCATGAAAAAAGGCATCGACCGCATGGCTGATGCCAATGTCAAGAACGTGTCCTTGACCGATTTTGACTGCATTGCCGAAGTTGCCGCTGAAGAAGGCTATATCAAGCCCGAGGACGTAGAGCGTCTGATTCAATTCCGCAACAACCCCTCCGATGAAAGCTGGATTGGGGAGGCTCAAAAATGAGAAGCCTGATTGATATTTTAGACTTCACCAACGAGGAACTGGCAGAACTGTTGCACACTGCAACCGACATCGCTTCCGACCCCAAGGCAT
>JAGAUM010000096.1 GCA_017620795.1 Clostridia bacterium | reverse complement strand
TTCATCGAACGGTTCCATTCATAGGTGTCACTGATTTTCTCGCCGTTCTCCTTCACGCAGGTAGAGACGATATGGATATGCCTGCGGTCTATGTCCTCGTGCAGATACACAATGTATGGCTGGTCGCCATATCTCATCTTCTGCATATATTCCCTTGCCAGCTCTGCGAACTGTCCGTCCGTGAGGCGGTCATCCACCGAAGGGTTCAGGGAGATGTGCAGTATGGGTTTCTCCGTGTTCCTGTTGGCGGCGAGGTAGCTGTCGAAAGCCCATAGTGTCTGCTGCATAACATTGTCCGGATTTCCGGTGAGGTCGGCAATCATGCGGTGACCCGCAATGATACGGGCGGTGGCTTCGTCCACTTTCCGTTGGTTGTAAATGACTGCCCCGTAGAGCGATGCTCCCCTGTTGATTTTCGCTACCATGTCATTCCTCCTCCCTTTTCCTTTTTATAAGGTAGGTCTCTTCAAACTCCCGGGTCAGCATGATGATCCGTTTGCTCAGCACCACCAGGTCTATTGTCGCTTTCTCCAGACTGCGGAGCAGGGCGTATGCCCGTTTCTCTCCGAAATTATTTTTGACTGCCTTGACCGTCTGGTTATAATTGTTGCCGATACTCTGGAACTGGTGGTAGAAATTGGTCAGGCGGATGTAGTAGTCCATCGTCGCCTTGTCGATTTTAACCACCTTGATTTTGTGTCCGAAAAGCATCGCCTTGATAAATTTTGAATGCTCTTTCAATCCGGATTTCTGGAACTGGATGTTGAAACGCCCGTTCTCTTCCGAGTTCAACCGTACTACATATCGGTGCACGGCAGGGTCGGATTTTGGCTTCCGCCCCACACCTTTTGTCGATTTTTTCTTTCTGTTTTCTTCCATACGCATTGATGTTTCCTGTTTCTGATTTTCCGTCCCGGATTCACGACTTTGGAGTGAATCCCTCCCGAGCCGTCAGGCGAGCGGCAAGTTGTTTTGAGTGCCCGAATTTATTTCGGGTGCCCCAAAACACAACTTGCTATTACCGCTTGGTAATGAATTTTCCTTCGTCAAATTGAGTTTTGACCTTCAGCCTCATTCTTCGGCTTCGGAAAACCCTCGCAGCCGTATCCGTTCCGTTGTCGGTGCAAAGTTATTGCGGTTTATCCTGTTGTAAAATAGCAAGTTATATGCAACGTGATGACATATGGTGACACAGATCGTCACCTCCCTCGAAACATGGTGACGGTATGAAAAAATACCCTTTTATTTGCAGCATGAACGGTAAAACAAACCAATAGTCAAGTAACTGTTCGTTGTATTGCCGGTTAGCGAAAGCACTTGTTGTAACAGGCGGGCAATGATTGGATGCTTGCTTTGTTAAGGCAGAGAACTATCGGTTGGTTTGCCGGTTGGTGAGCACAAAGCAACCGTATCACTAACAAACCGTATCACAAAGCAAACAACAGACAAGTAAAACAATAGTGTAATAAACCATTAAAAAAGTTCAGTTATGAAGAAGAATCCGTTATTCGTTGCGGTCAGCAACCAGAAAGGTGGGGTCGGCAAAAGTACAATGTTG
>JAGAUM010000095.1 GCA_017620795.1 Clostridia bacterium | reverse complement strand
TGCAACCATTATCTTGGCACTCCTGCAGGGCTCCGGCTTCTACGCATTGCTGAGCAACGCAAACGGCTTGACCAATCCCGGTGTTTTCTCTTTCATCACGATTTTGATGACCTTCATCGCAGGTAGCGCACTCTTAATGTGGTTAGGTGAACAGATTACCGAAAAGGGTATCGGCAATGGTATCTCGCTCATCATCTTTGCAGGTATCGTTTCCCGTATCCCGGCAGGCATTCAGTCGGTTTGGAACAACTACATTGCCGGCAAGTCTTTATTGAGCGCTGGCACTGCAATGGCAATCGTTATTTTAGTTGTTGCTCTGGCAGCAGTTGTTCTGGTTGTTCTGTTCAATGACGCAGAACGTCGCATCCCCGTTCAATACGCAAAGCGTGTTGTCGGTCGTAAGATGTACGGCGGTCAGAACACCCACATTCCGCTGAAGGTTACCATGGCAGGCGTTATTCCGATCATCTTCGCGATGTCGTTGATGTCTCTGCCTGCAACCATCCTGCAGCTGGTAAACCCCACTTATTTGCAAAATCCCCCCACTTGGTTTAGAACCATCTTTACCTCGGGTGGTTGGGTGTACGCTCTGATTTACTTCCTGTTAATTCTGGGCTTCACCTATTTCTATACGTCGATTCAGGTCAACCCCATTGAGATGTCCAACAACATCAAGAACAATGGCGGTTTCATCCCGGGCATCCGTCCCGGCCGTCCGACCTCCGATTACATTGCGAAGGTCATTTCCAGAATCACCTTAGTCGGCGCAGTTTTCTTAGGCTTGATTGCCGTTCTGCCCATGGTATTAGAGTGGGTTGGCTTCACCGGAATTTCCTTCGGTGGTAGCTCGCTTCTGATTATCGTCGGCGTTGCTTTAGAGACCGTGAAGCAGCTGGAAAGCCAGATGCTGATGCGTCACTACAAAGGCTTTTTGAACTAAGAAACGAGGTGTGACGTTTGAAGATTGTCATGATGGGCGCTCCGGGCGCTGGCAAGGGTACCCAAGCAAAAGGGTTATCCGAGCGTCTGGGCATTCCGACCATTTCAACCGGAATGATGATTCGCACCGCAATCCGTAACGAAACTCCTTTAGGACTGGTTGCAAAGTCGGTCATTGAAAAGGGCGATTTGCTCTCCGATGAACTGATTATCGACCTGGTTCGGGAACGGATTGCACAAGATGATTGCAAAAACGGCTTTTTGTTAGACGGTTTCCCCAGAACCATCCCCCAGGCAGAAGCTCTGGACGGCATGGGTGGCATTGATGTGGCACTGCTGGTCGATGTCTCCGACGAGGAGATTTTAGAACGGCTCTGTGGCAGACGCGAGTGCAAAGCTTGCGGCACGCCTTACCACATCAAGTTCAACCCCCCGGCTGTTGAAGGCAAATGCGCCTGCGGCGGTGAGCTGGTTCACCGTGCTGACGACACACCCGAAGTCATTCGTCAACGGCTCTCGGTTTACCATGAGCAAACCGAGCCCTTGTGCGAATACTACCGGAAAACCGGAAAGCTGAAGGTGGCTCAGGGCTGTATCGAGTTAGAAGATACCACCCGTAATGTAAACGCCGCCTTGGGGCTTTGATGAAAGGCGTAGCATGATCACCGTTAAATCCCAACAGGAAATTCAGAAGATGCGTGCCTCCGGATTGATTGCGGCTGCCGCCCAAGATGTGGTCAAACGCGAGATCCGTCCCGGGGTCACCACGAAATACCTGTCCGATGTGGCAGAGGAGACCATCCGCAGTATGGGTGCTATCCCAAACTTCAAAGGAATGTACGGCTTCCCCGCTGCAGCGTGTATTTCGGTTAATGAAGAAGTGATCCACGGGATTCCCTCCGACAAGAAAATCTTGCGTGAGGGGGACTTGATCAGCATCGATTTGGGCGCTGTCTTGGACGGCTACCATTCGGACACGGCGATGACCTTTCCCGTCGGAGAAGTTTCAAAAGAGGACGCACTGCTGATTGCAGTCACTCGCCAGAGCTTCTTCGAAGGCATGAAGTTTGCTACTCACGGGAATCGGCTTTCGGATGTCTCTCATGCGATTCAAGCCTATGCCGAAGCCAACGGCTTCTCTGTGGTACGGGAATTCACCGGCCACGGCATCGGCACCGAACTCCATGAAGACCCGTCCATTCCCAACTATGGCAACCCAGGCAGAGGCCCGAGACTGGTTGCAGGCATGACTCTGGCGATTGAGCCCATGATCAATGCCGGCACCCACCGAGTTCGGGTATTGCCCGACCGCTGGACAGTAGTAACCGCCGACGGCAAACGGTCAGCGCACTATGAGCACACAGTGCTTATCACCAAAGAAAAGCCGGTGTTACTCACCGCTTCAAAGGAGGACCGATGATGGAACTTCATGTAGGCGATGTGGTTTACTCACGCGCAGGACGAGACCAGGGTCGATACTTCCTGGTCATCGAATTGGTCGATGAGCAGTACGTACTGATTACAGACGGCAAACTCCGACGTTTGGAGGCGCCGAAGCGCAAAAAGGTCAAGCATTTAAAGGCTCTGCCTCCGCAAGACCTGCGCATCTGTGAAAAGGTACGTAATGGAGAAAAACTTACAAATTCCGAAATTCGGCGCGAAATGGCGTCGTTGAGCGAATAAAGGAGGTTTTATCCTTGGCAAAAGATGATGTACTGGAGCTTGAGGGAAAAGTGATCGAGGCTCTGCCCAATACCCAGTTCATGGTAGAGTTAGAGAACGGCCATAAGATTTTGGCTCACATCTCGGGAAAATTGAGAATGAACTTCATCAAGATTTTACCGGGTGACAAGGTCACCGTAGAGCTTTCGCCCTACGACCTGACCCGTGGCAGAATCATTTGACGTGCGAAATAAGTTAGGAGGTATTCCAAATGAAAGTTAGACCTTCCGTTAAGAAGATTTGTGAGAAGTGCCAGATTATCAAGCGCAAGGGCAAGATCATGGTAATCTGCGAGAATCCCAAGCACAAGCAAAAGCAAGGTTAATGCCCAATCTTCGGGGCGGCTGCACGAGAAATCGTGACCCGAAGGTTTCGTATAAACACAACAACCCAGAGTAAATTTGGAGGTGTATGATTGCATGGCGAGAATTGCCGGTGTAGATTTACCGAAAGAGAAACGCGTTGAGATCGGCTTGACTTACGTCTACGGCATTGGCCGTCCGACCGCAACCGCAATCTTGGAGAAGACCGGGATCGACCCCGATACCCGCGTCAAAGATTTGACTGAAGATCAGGTTTCCTTACTGCGTGATGAGATTGATCATTACACGGTAGAGGGTGACCTGCGTAGAAAAGTAGCGCTGGATATCAAGCGCCTGACTGAAATTGGCTGCTACCGCGGTGTTCGTCACCGTAAGGGTCTGCCCGTTCGCGGTCAGCGTACCAAGACCAACGCTCGTACCCGCAAAGGTCCGTCCAAGACCGTTGCAGGCAAGAAGAAATAAGGAGGGATTTGAGTTATGGCTAAAGCAATGGCAAAGAAAACCACGACCCGTAAGCGTCGTGAGCGGAAGAATATTGAACGCGGTGCCGCTCATATCCGTTCTTCCTTCAACAACACGATTGTTACCATTACTGACGTTGCAGGTAATGCAATTTCCTGGGCATCCGCTGGTGGCTTAGGCTTCCGTGGTTCCAGAAAGAGCACTCCTTTCGCAGCTCAGACCGCTGCTGAGACGGCTGCCAACGCAGCAAAGGAACACGGCTTAAAGTCGGTTGAGGTCTATGTAAAGGGCCCTG
>JAGAUM010000094.1 GCA_017620795.1 Clostridia bacterium | reverse complement strand
GTCAGCGTCAATGGACCGACCACTGGCCCAACTGTGACTATCCCGAAGCGCTCTTAAGCTCCACTTTTGACTACCAAGGCGCACGCGAACCCTATACCTTGGCAACCGAGAACGATGTCTTAAACGGCTTGGGTATGCTCTTTATGAGACTTCTGACCCACCGTGCACAGATTTTTGCCGACGTTCGCACCTTTTGGTCTCCCGAAGCGGTCAAGCGTGTTACCGGCTATGACCTGGAAGGCAAGGCAAAGACCAACGGCGGTATCATCCATCTGTTGAACTCGGGTGCCGCTTGCTTGGACGCTTGCGGCGAATGTAAGGACGAAAACGGCAACGCCGTTATGAAGAGATGGTGGGAAGTAACTGACGAGGATATCAAGAAGATGACCGACGCTACCGTTTGGTGCGAGGCAGGCTTTGATAACTTCCGTGGCGGTGGCTTCTCCAGCCACTTTACTACCAAGGCAGAGATGCCCGCAACCATGATTCGTCTGAATCTGGTCAAGGGCTTGGGTCCCGTTCTGCAGATTGCAGAAGGCTGGACCGTTCAACTGCCCGATGAGGTTTCGGACACCTTGATGGAACGCACCAACCCCACCTGGCCCTGCACCTGGTTCGCACCCCGTTGCACCGGTGAAGGCGCGTTCAAGTCCGCTTATGACGTGATGAACAACTGGGGTGCAAACCACGGTGCCATCTCCTACGGTCATATCGGTGCGGATTTAATCACCATGTGCTCCATGCTCCGTATCCCCGTCTGCATGCACAATGTCCCCGAAGAGGACATCTTCCGTCCTGCCGCCTGGAACGCTTTCGGCATGGATAAGGAAGGCGCAGACTACAGAGCTTGCTCTGCTTACGGCCCGCTCTATAAATAAGTTTAGGAGAATCCGCTATGGCTTATTGTTTGGCAATTGACATTGGCGCGTCCAGTGGCAGACATATCCTGGGCGAGCTGGTCAACGGCGAAATCAAGACCACTGAGGTCTATCGTTTTGAAAACGGGTTTCTGTCCGAAGGGGACACCTTCTATTGGGACATTGAAGCCTTGACCGAGTCGATTATTGCAGGCATCCGCGAATGTGGCAAGATCGGCAAAATCCCCCAAACGGTCGCCATCGATACTTGGGGCGTAGACTATGTCTTATTAGACGAAAATAAGAACGAACTCCTG
This sequence comes from Clostridia bacterium, assembly GCA_017620795.1. Taxonomy (GTDB): domain Bacteria; phylum Bacillota; class Clostridia; order RGIG8785; family RGIG8785; genus RGIG8785. Next base: position 3,520 of record JAGAUM010000094.1, on the reverse strand, counting down.
CCTGCCGTTGCCTACCGCGACGGCAGAACCGCAGGTATTCCCGAACGGGTGGACAAAATCATCAGCCGCGAGGATTTATACGCCCGTACCGGCATTCAACGGCAGAATTATAACACTATCTACCAGCTCTATTGCGATAAGCAGTCGGGGAAACTGGATCGCGCGGCGCATCTGCTTTTGATGCCCGAATATCTGTCCTACCGCTTAACGGGTGTGATGAAGAGCGAGTATACCATCGCGTCTACTACCTCTCTGTTAGACGCCAAAACCAAGACTTGGGACCAAGACCTCTTAAAGCTTTTAGGCTTCAAGCCCGAAATCTTTAAAGAATTGTTGATTCCTGGTAGTACCGTGGGTCACTTCAGCCCCGAAATCCGTGAAGCCGTTGGCTTTGACGCAACCGTTGTCTTTGCTCCGTCCCATGACACGGCATCGGCAATTGCCGTCTGTGACCTGCCTGGACACGGTATGTTCATATCCTCGGGCACCTGGAGTCTGGTGGGCGCTAAGAACGCTTACCCTGTACTGACCGAAGCGGCACAAAAAGCCAACTTCTCCAACGAGGGTGGGTACCAGACTTACCAGTTCTTAAAGGACATTATGGGCATGTGGCTCTTCCAGAACATCCGCAAAAATCTTGACAAGAAGTACACTTATGACGAGATGATGCAGATGGCAATGGACAGTCACTTCACCCAAACCTTCAACCCCAATGACCCCCGTCTGGTAGCACCTGAGAACATGATTGAAGCCATTCGTGACTGTTTGGGTGCACCTGAGTTACCGCTGGGTGATGTCATCTCGTCCGTCTACCATTCTTTGGCGGCGTCCTATGCCCGCGTGGTAGAGGAGATTGAGACCATCACCAACGAAGCGGTGGATGCCATCCAGATTGTTGGCGGAGGCAGTAAAGACCGCTACTTAAACGAGCTGACGGCAACCTACACCAAAAAGCAGGTTCAAACTGGTCCGGTGGAAGCCACCGCCATGGGGAACTTAAAAACTCAGTTTGAGGCATTATAAAAGAATAAGCACCTCGCATGAGGTGCTTTTCTTTCAAGGAGATTGTAATGACAAAACGAAAACAAGCTACTGTAATGATGTTGTTGGTGCTTCTTTGCTGCGGAATCATGGCATGGGTAGATGGAATCTTAAGTCCGCCTTATGCCATCAAGTCCGCTATCAAGGTGATACTCTTTTTAACGGTTCCGTTGCTGTTTTCCCGATTTGGCACCGCTTTGGACTTTCGTTCTCTGTTTCGTGCCAATCGGCAGGGGATGAAACTGGCGCTGGGTTTGGCAATCCCTCTTTATTTGCTGATTTTAGGGGCATATTTCTTGCTAAAAGATGTTTTTGACTTTTCGCAGGTTACCACCGCCCTTACGGGGAACATCGGCGTAAACAAAGATAATTTTGTTTTTGTGGCACTCTACATTGCGTTCGTAAATTCTTTGTTGGAGGAGTTCTTCTTCCGTGGCTTTGCCTATCTGTCTCTGGCGCGGGTTCTGCCCGAAAAAACCGCTTCGCTGTTCAGCGCAGCTGTTTTCGCTTTGTACCATGTGGCAATCATGCGTGGTTGGTTCTCGGTCTGGGTCTTTGTTATCGCCATGGTCGGACTCTTGGCAGGCGGCTTGATTTTCAACGCCTTAAACGCCCGTCACAAGAGCATTTACCCCTCGTGGTTTGTCCACGCATCGGCGAATTTTGCCATCAATACCATCGGTTTTATCCTGTTCGGCATCCTTTGAAAAAGAATTGTTATTTTTTTAACGAAAACATTGACAAATCTTTGACAATTATGGTATAATAGTACATCCCAAAGAGAGGAAGTTACATATGGCAGTTGCATATTACGCAAAAACAGAGGGAGTGTCTTTGGAATCAGCCGCTCTGTTATCACCTGCAAGACAGGCTCGGGTAGAGCGCTTGAAGAAGGAAGAAGACAAAAAGTGTGCCATCGCAGCAGAATTGTTACTGCAGCATGCCTGCCGTGAGCAGGGAATTGCTTTTGATCCCGATGACCTGGTTTATCCCGAACGGGGCAAGCCCCATTTTAAGACCTTGCCCTTAAAATTCAACTTTACCCATAGTGAAGGCGTTACTGTCTGTGTTGTGGGCAAGGCGGAGGTGGGTGCGGATATTGAAGTACCCCGTCCCCATCACCAAAAGATTGCACGACGCTTTTTAAGCGAGGAGTGTCAGTCCCGCATCTTCGCGGCAGATGACCCCGACGTTGCTTTCGTGGAGGAATGGCTCTGTATCGAAAGCCATGCCAAAGCCACGGGCGAGGGGATTTACAGTCCGCCCTTTGACAAGCCCATGAGCGATTGCTGGCTCTTTACCAAGCAAACGGTCTTGGGGGAATATCGCATCTGTGTCTGCCACGAGCTGGTGGATACCCCTGTTAGCTTTGTTGAAGTAACGCTTTAAAACGTCTGGATGTAGTAAAAAAGCACCTGGCTTTCAAGTCAGGTGCTTTTTTGATTCATGACGGCAATTTCACCGTATGGGTTTCTAACCGATAAAACGCAGTCTTCGTCCTGCAGGACCCATAGAACTTTCGCGGTCAAAGGTCGTGGGATAGAGCAATCTCCTTCACCATCAGTGAAGTAGATTAGGATGGCATCACGAAAATATCGGTTTTGGTTTAAATATTCGATGACCGGTATATAGGAAGTGCCTCCGCGGCCTTGGACATCGTAAGAAATATCTTGTTCACGTTTTACCTGGTAGATTCGTTGGATGGTTGTATCACACTCAATAATCGTCACAACACATTTGCGAGCCCCTACGATGGAGAAGATTTCTGCCATGATTCGTTCCAATGCTTTTTTGTCCATAGATCCCGAGGTGTCAATGGCAACAACAAGTTTAATAATTCGGTTATTGATAGAACCGGAAATATCATACCTAAGGGGTTGCCTTCTGTTGAGGCGAGCTCTTGTTTTACGATGTCCGTCGGGAATGGTGCCGATGAATCGTTTTAACACATACCCCCAAGGAATGGAAGGGGGAGTGAGCAGTTTGTTCAATGTCTCCTTTTGATGTTTCGGGAGATTACTTCGCATAGAATCAGGCATCTCATTGCACACATCTGCAACAAACTTGCGAAGGAGACTTGATGTTTCGCCAAGATCTGTTTTTCCGCCCCAGCTGGGAAGAACAATGGCGTTTTTCCTTTTTTCTTCCGTTACGATTTCATTGGTGCGTGTCCTTCCGCAAACTACAAATTTTGGAAAAGCCTTTCCATTCAAGGCGGGATCAGGGATTCGTTTGAAATAATAATCAAACGATTGCAGTTCTTTGATGTGGATTTGAAAGGACTCATGTAAATAGTCGGAAGTGATGGCGTCTTGGGGCTGGGAAATGATGTCGAATTGATGGGCCTTACTATCTAATGACAGACGGTCATTGATACTTGCATCCATTGCGAGGTTTAGTTTAAAACTGACAAACGGGTCTTTTTGAAGGTTATATTGGATACTGGCGACAGGATGGTTTAAAACAATGTGTTCTATTT
>JAGAUM010000093.1 GCA_017620795.1 Clostridia bacterium | reverse complement strand
CAAAGAAGGCTTAAAGGCTGTTAGCCGTCTGGCAAAAGAAGGCATCAAGACCTGTGTAACCCTGTGCTTCTCCGCAGGTCAGGCTCTGCTGGCTTCCAACGCAGGCGCAAGCTTTGTAGCTCCCTTCTTAGGCCGTGTAGACGATATCGGCTGGAACGGTTTAGACCTGGTTCGCGAAATCGCTGACATGTTTGCTATCCAGGGTAGCGAGACCCAGATCGTTGCTGCATCCACCCGTCACCCCGTTCATGTCATTGAACTGGCAAAGGCTGGTGCAGACATTGCAACTGTTCCCTACAAGGTTATCATGCAGATGATTGACCACCCCTTAACCGAAAAGGGCTTGGCACAGTTTATGAAGGACTGGGAAAAAGTCCCGAAATAAAAATAAGCGGCGAAAAACGCGCCGACCACGCAAACAACCCCGTGTTTCACGGGGTTGTTTTTGTTATTGCGGAGTAGCGCCTCTCGGAGTACCTCGTACACCTTCGGGCGCTACCTCACAATTCTGCATCGTTTTTCTCTCGCTTATTACCGAGAAACGGAGTACCATGTACACACCGTCGAGCTTTTCTGCTCCATTCTGCCTCTTTTTTCGTTCCCTTATTTCTCTCGCTTATTTAACTCTTGCAAATTCATTGGAATAGCGATATAATAAAGTCGAAATAAGCACTGTATCCGTATGGAACAGTAGCAAGGAGGAAAAATATGAAAAGAATGAGTACCAAGAAGTTAGTCGCCTTGGCACTGCTCTCTGCCATCGTTGCAGTGGTGCAGTTTTTGGGCGGCGCAGTCAAAATCGGCCCTGTATCCATTTCGCTGGTCTTAATCCCCATCGTGGTGGGTGCCGCAGTCTATGGCGCCAAAGCAGGACTTTGGCTGGGCGCGGTTTTTGGTGTAGTTGTTCTGGCGACCGACCCTTTTGCGGCGACCCTATGGGCTATTAACCCCTTCTACACGGCATTGATTTGTATTGGTAAAGGCGCTCTGGCAGGCTGGGTAGCAGGGCTTTTGTATCAGCTCTTAAAAAAGAAGAGCACATACATTGCTGCCTTGGTTTCCGCTTTCGTCTGCCCCGTTGTTAACACAGGCCTCTTCTGCTTGGGGATGGGCACCATGTTCTATAACACCTTGCTGGAACTGGCAGGGGGCACCGCCACCCTGTACTTCCTGTTCGTAGTCATGGTCGGCATCAACTTTGTTGTGGAGCTGGGCGTCAACCTGTTGGTCAGCCCCATCATCCCCCAGATTTCCAAAGCAGTCGGAAAGCAGGTTTAATATGATTTTAGCAGTAGATGTAGGCAACACCAATATCGTTTTGGGTTGTCTGGAAGATAAAAAAGTCCTCTTTACCATTCGGTTACAGTCCGACCGTAACAAAACAGGGGACGAATACGCAGTGCAACTGTATAGCATCCTCCGTGTTCATGATATCGACCCCAAAAAGATTGACGGAAGCATCATCTCCTCGGTCATGCCACGGCTGATTGCGCCTTTGAAAATGGCACTGAAAAAAGTCACCAATACCGACGCACTGGTGGTAGGCCCAGGGATTAAAACGGGCATCCCCATCATCATTGACAATCCTGCCCAACTGGGTAGCGATCTGGTGGTCGGCGCCGTTGCCGCCATGAGCCGTTATCAGCCCCCCCTGGTGCTTTTTGACTTGGGGACGGCAACCACCATGTCGGTTATCGACCGTAGCGGCCGCTTCTTGGGCGGAGCCATCTTCCCCGGTGTGCGGATTTCTCAGGACGCCCTGTCCTCGAGGACTTCGCAACTGCCCTATATCAGCTTGGACGAGTCTCCAAAAGCCGTCATCGGCACCAACACGGTAGACTCTATGCAAAGCGGCGCCATCTTCGGCACTGCCGCCATGCTCGACGGCATGATTACCCGTGCAGAAGAAGAACTGGGCGACACTGCCACCGTAGTGGTCACAGGCGGACTTGCCAAAAGCATCGCCCCTTATTGCAAGCGTGAAGTCATCGTGGAAGAGGACTTATTACTCCTTGGCTTGGCATTGATTTACGAAAAGAACCAATAAAAAAAGACTCCCGAAAGGGAGTCTTTTT
>JAGAUM010000092.1 GCA_017620795.1 Clostridia bacterium | reverse complement strand
GAGTATGCGGCAATGCAGGAGCGGATTGATGAGAGTCAGCCCATTCGAATGTTTTATCAGTGGCATCAGGCGGGCGACCAGCCTTGCCAAGACGTTGCGCAAGGCGAATGGTGGGAAAACACCCGCGAAAACGCCAACCGCTTCAGTGCCATCAGCTATTTTGCAGGACGAATCATCCAAAAAGAAACCGACATTCCCATTGGTTTGATAGACACCTCTATTGCAGGCACCTGGCTCCAAAGCTGGGTTCCTGAAGACTTCTTTGATGGTAGTGAGGAAAGCGACAAATACTATCGCGATTGGTTCCACCGCGAACGGCTTTATAAAGAAGGCTGGTGCCGTCCCTGTGGCCCGTTTTATGGACAGGTGGCACCGTTGAGCGGATTTGCGGCAAAAGGCGTTTTCTGGTATCAGGGCTCTAATAACATGGGTCAACGGAAGAAGTTTTATAACTACGACCGTCAGCTGATGAAAATGATTCAGCTTTGGCGAAAGGTCTTTTCCAACGAGGAGCTGGACTTTGCAGTTATTCAGGCGTTGCCCAGCCTCTGCTATACTGTGCCGAATATGCCCAAATTAGAGGGAGGCATTGACAACCCTGCAGGAGTAAATGACCTGGCAATGCTCTTTATGGAAGCCAAGCCGAAAGAACCTACCGAGAATATGTTCGGCTACGTCACCCTGCGTGAGCATCAGAGTCATGTAGAACAACAACTGGACCATGTCCTGACCGTTGTGGCAATCGACATGGCAAACAAGACCCACGACGTTCATCCGCCCAACAAACTGCCTTTAGGCGAGCGGTTGGGTGAGCAGGTTTTAGGCGCTTTTTACGGCGTCGAAGGCTTGCGCCACAGTCCTGTTTTCAAAGCCGTTCAAAAAGTGGACGGGGGACTTTTGGTCACCTTTGACCATGCCGAAGGCGGTTTAATCAGCAAGGATGGCAAAGCCCTTCGCCATTTCGAAGTCAGCGAAGACGGTTACAACTTCACTGATGCAGAAGCAGAGCTGACCGAATCGGGCATTCTGGTCAAGACTGAGTCGGCAACCTATGTCCGCCACGCTTTTGAGTCCTGCCCTGAGGTCAATGTCTATAATCAGGCAGGTTATCCTTTAGAGCCTTTCCGTGCCGGTGTGGCAGAGGGGCGCATTTGGGAAGGCGAGTTTACTGTTAAAATCAGTTGCTAAGGAGGCTATTATGGAACGCTATCATTCGATTGACGACCATTTGCGTGCCGCAAAAGGCGAAGCAACCCCATGGGTGCGTGAATATGCACCCCGTGGCACCTTTGACTGGAAAGAGATTACCCACGTGGATACTGACCGTTACGTGGTTCATCCCTCTGAAACCCGTTATGACCCCGAATATATCTTAAACGGATATATCTGGTCACACGGCTTCCAGTTGGGCAGAAATGATATGTCCAGAACCTTTGTTGCCCCCCGTGACGGCTTGGTTTATGTGGAAGGCATTGGCGAGATTTCCTTCTTCTACTTCAATGCCAACTCCAGCTGTTTGCGATTCATGCACAACGATGAAGTAATCTGGCCTGCCAAAGGGGAGTATGAGGAGGACTTCTTCCCCATCGGTTACGAGCATAACGCCATCTTCCCTGCCCAGTTTGTGCAGGTGAAAAAAGGCGACAAGCTCCGCTTCATCGGTCGAAACCGTGGGGACGGTCAGGTGGATGACGTTCAGTGGGTGGTTGCAGTAAACTATCTGCCTGCCACCTTCCTAAACCGCGAGCTGACCTTAAAACCGGGCGAGAGCGTCAAGCCCGCAATCTATAACGAAACCGACAAGACCCCCATCTTCGTCAGCGATAATGAAGAGGTGGTTCGCGTCGATGCCGACGGCACCATAACCGCCCTGTCGGCAGGCCCATCCATTATCCATGCTCATTTTGGAGCGGACATTTCTTCCGAGCTGTTAGTTTGGGTCGGTGAGGGCGAAGATGTTCAAAACCCCATGGGCTTGGACGTCTCCTTTGCAACACCCTATGCTTCGGTGGGGTGCGGTCTCGGTGTGCAGACCGACGATACCTTGCAGTTGGCATTAAAGGCAGGTCAAGCCACTACTTCTGTAGGAAACGTGGTTGGCGATGCGACCCGCTTTGACGATGCAGGGGACAGCGTAACCCTTCTTGCTGACGGACTTCACGGTGCCGAAGTGGATTGCACTTTCCTGCCTGAATACCAAGGGGGACGCACCTTAAAAGACGTTACGGTTGCCATGTATACCACCAAAGAAGTGGGTAAGCTCTATCATCTGGAGTTGTGGTACAACACCACGAAAAACCCTGAAACCTTCCGCTTCTTATATGCT
>JAGAUM010000091.1 GCA_017620795.1 Clostridia bacterium | reverse complement strand
GGGTTCCCTTGTCCAAAAGCAAGCCCTCGGCATGGAGCCGTAAAACTGCCATCCGTTCTTCAAAGGTGGGTTGGTTTAACCGCTCCCCTGTTTTAAGATATGTATTAATCTCCCGAATCAGCCACGGATTGCCCATGATACCACGGCCTAACATGACCCCGTCACAACCGGTGGTTTCAAGCAGGGCTACAGCGGAGTCGATGTCCACCACGTCCCCGTTCCCGATAACAGGAATCGAAAGGGCTTGTTTCACTTCGCGAATCCCCTGCCAGTCTGCCTTGCCCATGTATAGCTGTTCACGGGTACGGCCATGGACGGTGACAGCGGCAACGCCCACCGATTCCATCCGTTTTGCCAGCTCCACGGCATTCTTTGAAGTTTCGTCCCAACCGAGGCGGAGCTTCACCGTGACAGGAAGGTTTGTAGCATCCACCACCGCTTTGGCAACCTGTTGCGCAAGCTCGGGCGTTTTCATCAATGCAGAGCCGTCACCGTTCTGGACAATCTTACGGACGGGACAACCCATGTTGATATCAATCAGGGCAGGGGCAAACTCCTCGGTCACCCGACGGGCTGCGTCTGCCATAATCTCCGGTTCATTCCCAAAGAGCTGTGCGCCGACCAAGCCTTCCCTTTCGTCATGTTCCAAAAGAACACGGGTCTTGGGGTCTTTGTAAAAAAGACCACGGGAGCTGACCATCTCGGTATATGAAAGCCCTACACCGAAAGGGGCATAGATGCGACGGCAGGTACGGTCGGTGACCCCTGCCATAGGTGCCAGCAGGATGGGGGTTTTAAGGGTGAGTGTTCCGATGTTCAAGTCCTTCCCTCGTTTCCCTTTTAATCCCTTTTATTATACTCCCAAAAAAAGAGAGTGTCAACGAAAAAGTGACACTCTCAGGACGAAACCTAACACGGTTGCCGATAAAAACCCCAACGCACCGTACAAAAAAGGAAAAAGGGATTTTCTTGCCTGTTTGTATGCAGGCTGCTTTCGACTTTCAAAGGCACGAATAATGGCGCGCGCCTCCTCTACGATATCCTGTCTTTTTTGTTGCATACGCTTCACTCCTTGTGTAAGGATTATCGGCAGTTATTTGGAAAATTATGCAGTAATCTGTGCCAAAATCAGGGTCATATCATCGGGGTACGGAGTTTCTTTTTGTCGCGCCTCGTCCAAAAGCTCCCGTGCCAAACGCTTGGGGCTCTTGTCCTGCTTCAGCTTTTTGATGCGGTCCAGCAACCCTTCGCTCCCGCCAAAGGCTTCTGCCACCCCGTCGCTCGCCAAGACCAGTAAATCGCCCGAACGGAGTCGGCGGCGGGTATGCTCGATATCGGGTGCATCGATAATCCCCACAGGCAGTGAGGTGGACGGAATCACTTCCACCGTCTTACCGCTTTTTAAGTAGGAGTCGGCGGAACCGATTTTCACAAACTCCGCATTCCCTGAAAAAAGGTCTAAAATCGCCATGTCTACGGTGGCAAACATCTCCTCTCCGCCACGCAACAGCAAGGCGGAGTTAATCAGGCGAATAGCGGCGTTCTTGTCAAACCCTGCGGATAAGAAACTCCCCAAAAGGGCGATGACCGCACCGCTTTCTTCCGCGGCTTCGGGCCCACTGCCCATGCCGTCACTGATGGCAAGCAGGAACTTGCCGTCCCGCAGGGGCATGACCAGGTGGTGGTCTCCGCAAAGGCTCTCCCCCGGTTTGACCGAGGCGGCACTTCCCACCAAAACCGAAAACTGTTCCTG
>JAGAUM010000013.1 GCA_017620795.1 Clostridia bacterium | reverse complement strand
CTTCCCGTGTGGAGCGCGCCATCCGTCATGCCATCGAGGTGGCATGGGATCGCGGCGATCTGGAGACGCTGCAGCGGTTCTTCGGCTACACTGTTTCCCATGCAAAGGGCAAGCCGACCAACTCGGAATTCATCGCCATGATTGCCGACCGCATGCGCTTGGAACACACTTCTTAAAAAGACAGCCTTCGGGCTGTTTTTTATTTTCGAAAAAAAGCTTCCTTTTTTTGTCGGATAGTGATATACTAAAAAAGATAAGGAAGTGAAATGATGAACAGGGAGACCACAACCCACTCTTATGAGGAGACCCAAAGCTATGCCGAAGCCTTTGCAAGCCAGCTCTGTCCCGGGGACACGGTGGCTTTTTTCGGTGACCTCGGCGCAGGAAAGACCGCTTTTTCGGGCGGCGTTGCCAGAGGGTTGGGGATTTCTTGCCCCGTGGTCAGTCCTACCTTTACTTTGGTGCAGGAGTACCCCCAAGGTCGGATTCCTTTGTATCATTTTGATGTCTACCGTCTGGGCGGTCCCGACGGACTGGAGGACATTGGTTTTTATGAGTATTTAGGCGGTGACGGCATCTGCCTCATCGAATGGTCGGAGCTGATTGAAAGCGAGCTTCCCGAGTATTGCTATCGGGTGACCATTACCCGACTTTCAGAGAACGAACGAAAGATTACCATTACAGGAGGAAGGGCATGAACATTCTGGCATTGGATACCTCGTCCATTACGGCGGGGGTTGCCCTGTGGCGAGACGGTGTCCCAGCGGCACAGCTGGTGGTGCAAAACCAGCGTACCCATTCCCGAAACCTGCTTCCTATGGTGGACGCGGTCCTGTCCTTTTGCGACTGTACCATGGACGATATCGACCTTTTTGCAGTGGGTGACGGACCGGGGTCCTTTACAGGCCTGCGTATTGGTGTGGCAACCGCCAAAGCCTTTGCCCACGCAACGAATAAACCCCTTTTAGGCGTCTCCATTTTAGACGGGTTTGCCGCTTTCTGTTGCTTCCCCGACGGAATTATTTGCCCCTTGTTAGACGCACGGCGCAACCAAGCCTACACCGCTTTTTACACCACCGACGCTTCGGGCAAGGTGGTTGAAAAAACACCCCCCAAAGCCATGGCACTGGAAGAAATCCTGACCGCCCTTAAAGGCAAGAAGGTGCTTTTTACCGGCGACGGACTACCTGCCTTTGAGGCGCAGATTCGCGAGGCGATGGGGGAGGATGCACGCTTTGCACCGCCCTATTTGCGGGTCAATGCCATTGGCGGAATTGCCTCTTTGGCAGTCGCTTCCCCCGATAGGGCAGGCTCTTACGGCGCTTTAACACCCAATTATTTCCGCCCGTCTCAAGCGGAGCGTGAAGCAAAAGAAAAGAAAGAAAAGAGGGATTTGTAATGCTTCCGAGACGTGACAAAACAAACTACTATCTGGATATTGCCGAGACGGTGCTGCAGCGCGGTACCTGTCTGCGTCGGAACTTCGGCGCCATGGTGGTGAAAAACGACGAGATTGTTTCCACCGGTTACACGGGCGCACCCCGCGGTCGTAAAAACTGCAGCGACTTGGGCTATTGCATCCGTGAGAAGCTGGCGATTCCCCGTGGAGAACGGTACGAGCTTTGCCGCTCGGTCCATGCGGAAGCCAACTGCATCATCAGCGCTTCCCGTCGGGATCTTTTGGGCTCGACCTTGTACCTGGTCGGTCGGGACAAGAAAACGGGCGAGCTGGTGGAGAACACCAACTCCTGCTCCATGTGCAAGCGGATGATTATCAACGCAGGCATCGAAACGGTAGTAGTCCGCAACACCGCGGACGAGTATACCGTCATTTCGGTAGAGGACTGGATTGTAAATGACGAGTCCTTAGACGGTGCCCGCGGCTACTGATTTTGACAAAAGACTGCAACTGTGGTAAAATCACATTAAAGGAGAAAGACTTATGGATAAACCGATTATTTTCAGTGGGGTACAGCCCAGCGGCGTGATTACCCTCGGCAACTATATTGGCGCGATTCGCAACTGGGTCGCCCTGCAAGACGATTATAACTGCCTCTTTTCGGTGGTGAACCAACACTCGATTACCGTGCGTCAGAACCCTGCGGAACTGCGCCGTAAATCGGTAGAGCTGTTGGCGCTCTACCTGGCGTGTGGCATCGACCCGGAAAAGAGCATTCTTTTCTTCCAGTCCCACGTGCCCGAGCACGCACAGCTTGCTTGGGTCTTAAACTGCTATACGTACATGGGCGAGTTGTCCCGCATGACCCAGTTTAAGGACAAGTCCGCACGGCATGAAGACAACATCAACGCGAGTCTCTTTACCTATCCCGTGCTGATGGCGGCAGACATTCTGCTCTATCAGACCGAGCTGGTGCCCATCGGCGTAGACCAAAAACAACATTTAGAGCTGGCACGCGACATTGCCGCCCGCATGAACGGCTTGTACGGGGATATCTTTAAAATCCCCGAACCGTGGATTCCCAAGGTCGGCGCCAAGATTATGAGCCTGCAGGAGCCGGACAAGAAAATGTCCAAGTCCGACCCCAACGAAAATGCCTTCATCACCGTGTTAGACCCGCCCGAAGTCATTATGCGCAAGCTAAAACGCGCAGTCACCGACTCGGAAGCGTTAATCAAGTATGACGAATCCCGTCCCGGTGTTGCCAACCTCATCAGCATTATGTCCGCGGTGACCGGCAAGACCATCCCCGAAATCGAAGCCGAGTTCGAGGGCAAGGGTTACGGTGACTTCAAGGTCGCTGTTGCCGAAGCGGTGATTGCCTGTCTGGAGCCTATCCAAAAACGGTATAACGAGCTGATTGCCAACAAAGACTACTTAAACCAGATT
>JAGAUM010000090.1 GCA_017620795.1 Clostridia bacterium | reverse complement strand
TCTCTAGATGCCTCAGTTGGTCGCGACGGTGACGATGAAGACTCCGTTCTCGGCGATTTTGTCGAAGATGAAGAACGTATCTCCCCAGAAGACTCCGCTGCAAATCAGATTCTAAAAGAGCAGCTTTCTGAGATTATTGCCACTCTCACCGATAGGGAACAAAAAATCATCCGCCTCCGTTTCGGGAGTGACGCCCAAAACATCACAGAGTTCCGTTAAAGTAGCAAGCAAAGCGGCGCAGTCTTTTTCCTCGAAAGAAGAGAGACCTGCATTAATCTGACGGACAAAATCAAAAATTGCAGCAATAGCATCCGCAGTGTTCAAGTCAAAGTCCATGGCAGCAACAAAAGCTTCCCGAGCCTTTTCGCAAATGGATAAAACCGATTCGGAACATCCGTCACCCGAAGCGTCCTTCACACGGAAGCGCAATGCTTCAAAGCAGTTCACCAACCGCTCTAAACTGTTTTTTGCGATATCCATTGCATCCTGACTGAAGTTAATGGGGCTCTTATAGTGAGCGCTTAACATAAAGAAGCGGATGGGTGCATAGCCATACTTTTCGGCAATATCGCGGACCGTGAAGAAGTTGCCCAAGGATTTGGACATTTTGGTTCCGTCGATGTTAATATACCCATTATGCATCCAATAATGAGCAAAGGGCTTACCGTTCGCCGATTCGCTCTGTGCAATCTCGTTTTCATGATGTGGAAAGACCAAGTCTTGTCCGCCACAGTGGATATCAATAGTTTCGCCTAAGTAGCGGTTTGCCATAGCAGAGCACTCAATATGCCAACCGGGGCGTCCCATCCCCCACGGACTTTCCCATGCAGGCTCGCCCGGTTTTTGATTCTTCCAGACGGCGAAGTCCATTGGGTCCCGTTTTTGCTCGTTGACATCAATACGTGCCCCTGCCTCTAAGTCTTCCAAAGGCTGATGAGACAGCTTGCCATACTCGTTAAAATGCTTGGTGGAGAAGTAAACATCCCCGTCTACCTCGTAAGCAGCACCGGAAGCAATCAGCTTTTCAATCAGGTGGATAATATCCTCGATATGCTCGGTTGCTTTAGGATGAACCGTCGCAGGGCGGATGCCCAAGCCCTTTGCGTCAATAAAATACTCGCTGATAAAGCGTTCACCCAATTCTTTAACGGTGATGCCTTCTTCATTGGCACGGCGAATCATCTTATCGTCAATGTCCGTAAAGTTCTGAACAAAACGAACATCGTATCCGCGATACTCCAGATACCGACGCAAAGTATCAAAGATAATAAACGGACGGGCGTTTCCGATATGGAAGTAATCGTACACGGTAGGACCGCAAGCATAAATGGACACGACTTTGTCTTTGATGGGGACTAACTCTTCTCTTTTGTTTGTCAGCGTATTATAAACTTTCATGACTGTCACCTCGTTCTTGCAATTTCTTTTCTAATTGATCTAATCGTACATGGAGACGGCAAAGCTCCTGTGCCACAGGGTCAGGAATCTGATTCTCCACAATTTTTTCGCCTTTGATGCGCACCACCCGCCCGGGGACGCCGACACAGGTGCTGTACTCAGGTACTTCGTGAAGAACAACTGCATTGGCGGCAATACGCGCATGGTCGCCTACCTTAAAGGGACCCAGCACCCGAGCGCCCGACCCAACCATAACATAGTTACCGAGGGTAGGATGGCGTTTTCCTTTGTCTTTGCCTGTACCGCCTAGGGTCACACCCTGATAGATGGTACAATAGTCGCCAATCTCAGTGGTCTCACCAATGACAACGCCACTACCGTGGTCGATGAATAATCCTTTGCCGATTTTAGCACCGGGATGGATTTCTATCTGCGTAAAAAAACGAGAAAGTTGAGAAATCATCCGTGCAATAAAATAGCACTTATGCGTATAAAAGAAGTGGGCAATCCGATGATTGATAATCGCATGAATCCCAGGATATAACAGCAGAATTTCAAAACTGTTTCGTGCCGCCGGGTCATGGTCTTTGGCAGAACGAATGGCCGCTCTTAAATAATCAAACATGAAACCCCTTCCTTTCTGTAAATTCTTCATACTATTTTATTATAATATCGTAAAAATGTCAACCTTAAATGTTGGTTTTAGCGACGGGTTCCAACCCGTACCAGAATATAATCTTCGCCGATTTTACTGATTTGGTCCCATGGGATGATATAATCATCATTTCTGCCGAAAAGCCCAAAGGCACGTGGTGCTCCCGGAACAATAATCGCCTCTACCACGCCCCGCTCAAAATCAATCTCCACATCCGTTACAAATCCCAACCGTTTGCCGTCTTCCATGTTCACCACTTCTTTTTGTTTGATATCCGATGCCTTTAACAAAAAACCACCTCCACTATCACTTTATGCAACAAACAAAAAAGTCACCCCAAAAGGGATGACTTTTTCTGAAGAGAAAGTTATTTCATGCTCTCTTCGTAGGACTTGATCATCTTTTTAACCATCTGACCGCCTACAGAACCAGCCTCACGAGAGGTTAACTGACCGTTGTA
>JAGAUM010000089.1 GCA_017620795.1 Clostridia bacterium | reverse complement strand
GTCTCGCAATTCGGGCAGAACGTCCAAGCTCGGCAATTGAGAACGCGGAACCAACGAAACGGATTCTTCACCGCAAAGAACGCCGAGCGCCGCCATCAGCCAATCAGCGGGGCCGAGTTTTTGACCGCCTACTGCTATTTCAGTAGGCAGGAAACGGTCCGTGTTCAACGTTTTTGCGGACGCAATTATATCAGCCGCAGAAACGCTTATATCTGCTTTAATGGCATAAGGAGTATCCAAAAAGCCGCAGGTTTTACCGCAAAGGTGTTCCTGCGCACCCAAAAGCATTGCTTTACACGCTAAAAAGATATCGGCAATCGAATAAGACGGAGATGCAATCGGAGCAAACTCTTTTTCCAGTTGTGCCTTGATAGACGGCAGGTCTTCCTTGCGAATGATGCGCGACTCCTCTATTCTTACCTTTTCTGCAACCGCGCTATAACTGGTAATGTTAAAGCGTCCGTCATTTTTCATCATTCTAATAAATCGTCTGATGCTGTCATAAAACCGCTCGGTAACTTCAGCAGGACGGCGTTCGCTGAACGCCCATTCGCCAAACTCACACTTGTTTTCTTTGTCATAGTTGATGGTATCCCAGAACATCTTGAAAATTGCCATATTGGGATGAGTGAAGCAGATAGCACGACGATAAGTCGCCAAACGGTCCAACAACGCTTTCATATACTCGTCGCTATCGTCCTCGTACATAAAGTTTTCCATCATATAGGTGTACTTCGTCTGGTAGATATTACAAAGGTATGCGCCACGACCGTCTGCGGTATCACAAACCGTGTCGGCATAAATGGGAAGACCCATATCTGCATACGCGTACATTGCCACGTAGGATTTTTGGTTTCCCGGAGGACAAGCGCCCAAAACGTCAACACCCTCAAAGGTTTCGCGAATCAAGTCCATCGACTCGTCCTCTTGGCGTCTTAGTTCAGCATAAGCGGCATCAAAATCCTCAAGATCGGTATATTCATTGATCGTTGGATGAACCGAATGTGCATAACTATGGTTTAAAATATCGTGATGTCTAAGGGCTTGGATAACGTCGTCCCTACCCCAAGCCTTTAACTGTTTGGCCACCAAACCAACAACGCAAAACCCACCGCGAACACCTTCTTCACGCAGGATTTCAGCCTGACGAAAAATGGCATCCGCCGCTTCGTTGGAAGTAAAGTCTTCGGTATCAAATGAAAAGATAATGTCTGTTTTCATAGTAACTCCTTTTCGATGTAACCGCAGCCGCCGTAGAATGGTTCGCCGGCCAGCGCCATATCCTTAACCTTTTGTGCAAAACGGCTTTTGGGGGTTATTTTCCCAACCTCATTACGTGTGATTTTCCAGCGTAAGGTGTATGCAAGGATTGCATCGTCTTCAAACTGCTCGGTAATACGGAAGAGGCGTTGGAATTTGACGATGTTGCTCTCCTCGCCTAATAAATCAACCAAATTCTCGGCCAGCAGCCAAGAATGGCAGGTGAACACTTCGTATTGATACTCAGGGTAGTATGTCGCAAAAAAGTCACGCGCCATATCCAAAGACTCCAGACAAGACTCCAAGGTCAACGGTCCCGCTTCGGGAATATGGACGTCAATAACAGCATCTCCTTTTTGGATGCCACGGTTAGGGAATTCGTAGCGGTCAGCAAAGCAAAACTGCAGTCTGCCCAACTTAAAAAGTTTCATTGTGAAATGATGGTAAAACCAATCCAACTCACCGAAATACAGCCCTCCCTTTAAGTCTGACCAAGTGTCAAGCCATCGGGGCATATCAGCCAAGGTGTCCATCAGAATTTCTTCACTGATTCCCTTATCTTTGTAAGCGTTGGACAATGCTTCACAAAAGTACAAATAGTACAAAAAGTTTTTCTTCCCGTCCTGCTCGTGAATATCGTATGCCTCGGCTGTCATTTCGGGATCAATCTTATAGCTTTCCAAAGCGTCCGTAAAAGCCTTGTCGTAACGGTCGGGAAAGCCGATGCGATTGTACCAATACCGAATAGTTTCTTTTGTATCCATCCGAATCACCTCGATTTTATGCTAACATGAAGACCGAAAAAATGCAACACAAAAAGAGTAAACAAACCAGCGAAACGTGTGCAAATGGGGACCCGCATAATGATACAGCAAAGCACGAAGCCACTTGCAACAAAAAACCGCTCACGGTTGTGAGCGGTTTTAGTTTTGTTAGACTTATTTGCTTGCCTTGATTGCAGCCTGAGTCGCCAAAGTTTGCAGGGGGAATTATGTACTGGGGCGAGATTGTCGCCCCTTTCTTGCGGTTGCCCTCCACATTCATCGGAATGGGAGAGTCGCCGCCAAAGTCACCACGGAGATACCACTTAAAGCAGTCCTTTGAAACCTCGATTTTCTCAACAAAGGCTTCAATCACGCTTTCGGGAATATCGCCGTCGGTATCAAAATTGGTATATTGCTCCAAGGCATAGCGGAGAACGGTTATTTTGCTTTCATAGTCGATTTCGTCCTCCTCGGTCGGCTCAACCACCGGTGTCAGTTCTTCGATTTCCGCCTTGAGCTTGTCAATCTGCCTGTCCACCTCGGCACGTGCTTCTTGATAGTCCTCTCGTGAGATATCACAATTGCTGAGCAGATCCACAAGATTTCTACGCTTGGTGTTGGCTCTGTCAAGCTCACGTTGTTTTTGCTCGATAAGCTTTGAGTTATCTTGCACTTGCACCTCGGTGTCGCTGATATGCTCCTCAAGCAAGGAGTTCGCAATTTCCAACACTTTTTGTTTGTTGGTAAGGAAATGACGGAAGATATAGTTTGCCATCATTTGTAGCTTCCACTCGGCTATCATCGGCGACTGGCAGATGCCGTCAATTGGGAGTCCACGTTTTAGGCGACTTTTAATAGTGCCTGTCTGCGTTGTGCCATAGCATTGGTAGCCGAAGAACTTTTCGCCGTTAGCGTTGGTTCTCCATTTCCGTCGGTTAAACCGCCTGCCACATGAGC
>JAGAUM010000088.1 GCA_017620795.1 Clostridia bacterium | reverse complement strand
GACGCTTATAATGCATCAGCTCATGGGCAAGGATGTGTGCCAAATCCGATTCCGAAACCGATTCCGGCAAATAAAGAGTCGGGCGAAAAACGCCGATTAACAAAGGCGCATCCAACAACCAAGTCCGCCTTACATAAAGCCCTTTGGGTAACGGAACAGCCAAGGTATCCGCTTTAGAATTCTCACGCAAGGTGCTTTTAAAAAAGCAGTAACGGGTCAGCTTTAAAGCGAGACTAAAAAGAACACCTGCCACCCAAATAATAGCAAAGACCTGCATCCAATCTACCATTACTACTTTTTCAACCATAACCTTTGTCAGTGGTTGCATCGGTGCTTGGGTCATTGGCAGCAACGGATGGGTCTCGGGCAGGTAAACCACTTCTTTTACAGGCTTGGGTAACGGAATCACCAAGGTGTTTAAGACCAAAAGCCAGATATAATACTGCCATTTCGGTGCAAAGTGCTTTGCCGTTAACGGTCTTAAAAGGAACAAAAGCAGAATCAATGCACTTCCCAGCGCCGAAAGAGTCAGCACCTGTTCGAAAGTATTTACAAGCATGACGAGTCCTCCGATTATAAATGGAATAGCTCTCGAATCTCTGCAATATCCGCCTCAGTCAAGTCATCACTTTGAAACAGTGAAACCGCCAAATCTTTTACCGACCCGTTATAAAGACGCTTGACGAAATTCTTCGTCTGTTCTTTCTGGTAGATTTCACGGTCTAAAAGCGGACGATACAGGTTTGCCTTCCCTTCTTTTTGAGAGGCAACTGCCCCTTTCTCCTCCATCCGCATCAAAAGTGTTGCGACGGTCTTATACTTCCAATTGCTCTCGGTCAGTCGGTCACAAACGTCTTGTACGCGCATCGGCGTATCTGCCTCCCAAAGCACTTGCATAACCTCTAATTCCGCAGCACTGATTTCTGTCTTTTTGTCCATGAAATCCCCTCCAAAAACTTTCTCTTACACGTGTAGGACATTTTAATCTTACACCCGTAAGACTAAAATGTCAATAGGTTTTATAAAAAAAGTCGCAAACCGTTTGGTTTGCGACAGTGTTTAATCCTCTTGTGAATCGGCGTCAATCTGAACCAGTTCGCGTAGTGCATCCATGCGGTCGTCCAGCTCGGCGCTTAAATCGGCGCAGTGTTGAAGCTCCCGCGCCATAGCGTCTGTAAAGTCAAAATCCTTTTTATAGCGCAGTTGGTGTTCCAAGCTTGCCCACATATCCATGGCGATGGTACGAAGCTGGATTTCCACTTTCATAATCCGCTTCTCATGCGCCAGAAAGATGGGAACGGTGATAATCAGATGCAGACTACGATAGCCATTGGCTTTCGGCTTTTTGATATAGTCCTTGCGCTCTAAAAGCGTGATATCGTCTTGCTTTAAAAGGGCATCGGCAAGCATATAGACATCTTCAGGGAAAGAGCAAACCACGCGGACACCTGCTACATCGTGAAGCCCCTCTTCGATATTCTCCAAAGAGACGGCAAGTCCCATCCGCTCTAACTTTTCTTTGATGCTTTTGGGCTTTTTCAAGCGGACCCTAATACTGTTGATGGGGTTGCGGTCAAACCGTAAAGAAAACTCTTCATTCAGTACATTGAGCTTGGTTTCCACTTCCATCATGGCGCATCGATAGTACGCCATTAACTTTTCATACTGCTGAAGCATGGGCAAGGAAGCCTTGACCTGCTCTTCAAACAATTCACGGATATTTTTTTGTTCGTCCATACGATACTCCTATTTTTTTGCCATATCCCGTTTTAACAGTTTCCAGATTGTAGCGGTAATCGGAACACCCAGAAGCATTCCCAAAACACCAAACAGACCGCCACCCAAAGTGACCGCTGCCAGCACCCAGATACCTGGAAGGCCAATAGAATGGCCCACCACACGAGGATAAATCAGATTGCCTTCAATCTGTTGCAGAATCAAGATAAAAACTAAAAAGACAATGGCTTGAACGGGTGAAACGGTCAGAATCATGAACGCACCCACTGCCGCACCGATATAGGCACCTGCCACCGGAATCAGCGCCGTAAACGCGACCAGAGCGCTGATCATGGTTGCATAAGGCAAGCGGAGCAAGAACATGCCCAGCATACAAAGCAATCCTAAAATTACCGCTTCAGTACACTGACCGACGATATAGCTATGAAAGCTCTCGTCCAGCACACTGCAAAGGGTACGGATTTTTTGACAAACGGGTTTGGGCAGATAGCAGTCCATCAGCCGATTGACCTGACCACCAATCCGTTCTTTTCCCCACAAAAGATAAACCGAGAAAATAAGGGTTAAAAAGGCGGTAACAATGACCGACACAATGGAGGTAATGGTGGTTAAAACCAGTTCCATCACATTGCCAATACCCGAAGTGACCACTTCTAAAATTTTACCAATCTGGGCTTTCCAGTCCACTGCCGAAATGGAAGAAAGCAGTTCTTCGGACAGCAGATGGTGCTTTTCGACCCACTCAATCAGTGCTGCCATTCCAGTCGGGACGGCAGAAAGCAACAGTTGAATACAAGAAACCAGTTGCGGAACCAATAGCCCAACCACCAAAGAAAGAATGGCAAGCAGGGTCAGGATTGCCGCAAGCAAGCAAACGGGCCGACGGCTTTTGTGGGCAAACGGTTTTTTGGCTTTGGGGAAGTAGTGCTTTTCATAAAAGCGCATCAGGATGTTCAGTACATATGCCAAACCGCCACCTAAAAGCAAGGGCAGTGCCGCTGATAGCAGTTTAACCAGCAGTGCCGCAACCGCAGGCCAAAAATGGATACAAAGATAGAGTATAAAGACGCTGACTCCTACGCGAAAGCAGGTTTTCCACTCCAATTTCATATAAAACGCTCCTTAAGCTTCCAAGACGTACTTTTCGTCATATTGTTCATACATCGCCATAAAATCAGCAGAACCTTCCTCTTTGACGCGGTTTAAATACTCGTGGGTTTCAAAGGAGTTGTTAGCAATCTCAATAAAGCAAACCGCGATGTTGGAGCAATGGTCGGAAATACGCTCGTAGTTGGTTAACAAATCTGAAAGAATAAAGCCCAGTTCCATGGTGCAGTCGCCTTGGCGGAGACGGGAAACGTGGCCGTTTTTAATCTGTCTTTTCAAGCGGTCGATAACCTGTTCTAACGGCTCAACCCGTTTAGCAAACGCTACATCACCGCTGACAACAACGCCCGTGGTAATATCTAAAATCTCTGCAACTGCCGCACTGATCACGCGGATGTCGCTCTGGGCTTTGGGAGAGAAGGCGACCTTCTTGTCATACATTTCCTTTGCCGCTTCTGCAATATTTAAAGCATGGTCGGAAATACGCTCAATATCACCGATGCAATGCAAAAGCTCCGTAACCTCGCGGCTATCTTTAGAAGACAGTTGCTGTGCCGCAATCTTGACCAGATAGGTACTGGTTTTATCTTCGTATTTATCTACCTTGCCTTCCAACCGCTCGATTTCCTCGAACACATCAGGGT
>JAGAUM010000087.1 GCA_017620795.1 Clostridia bacterium | reverse complement strand
CTTTGCAGAACCTGTAGAGTTAGGAACGATGTTCTGAGCACATGCACGAGCACGTCTCTTGTCGCCCTTTCTCTGAGGACCGTCTAAGATCATCTGGTCGCCAGTGTAAGCGTGAATGGTAGACATGATACCGCTTTCAACGGGCATGTAATCATTCAGAGCCTTAGCCATGGGAGCCAAGCAGTTGGTGGTGCAGGATGCTGCGGAAATAACAGTGTCAGAAGCCTTTAAGTCTTTGTGGTTTACGTTGAAAACGATGGTGGGCAGATCGTTACCTGCGGGAGCAGAAATAACAACCTTCTTTGCGCCTGCTGCGATGTAAGCAGAAGCCTTTTCCTTGGAAGTATAGAAACCGGTGCATTCCAGAACTACGTCAACATCCAAAGCGCCCCAGGGAAGGTCTTTTGCGTCCTTCTCTGCATAGATTTTGATGGTCTTGCCATCTACGGTGATGGAATCTTCACCTGCGGTGACGGTATCACACAGAGCATAACGACCTTGAGAAGAGTCGTACTTCAGAAGATGAGCAAGCACCTTGGGGCTTGTCAGGTCGTTGATAGCGACTACTTCGTAGCCCTCTGCACCGAACATCTGTCTGAAAGCCAGACGGCCGATACGACCGAAACCGTTAATTGCAACTTTTACTGCCATTTAAATCTACCTCCTAAAAATAAATCTACTATATTTTACACTACTTTTTTACAAAATACAAGACTTTGTTAAAAAATTCTCACAAATTATGAAGAAAAATCCAAATTCGTCTCGTATTCGCTCTTCTTTTCACGCTGCATCAGCTCTTGCGCTGCCGTTTTGGGGTCATGCCCCTCAAATAGCACGGCATACATTTGTTCCACAATGGGCATTTCAATGCCCATTTTCTTTGCCAAAGCATAAGCTGCCTCGGTGGTTTTGACACCCTCAACAACCATTTTGACCTCGGCAAGGGTTTCTTCCAGACTCTTGCCCTGACCAATCAGGATTCCTGCCCGACGGTTACGGCTATGCATACTGGTACAGGTTACAATCAAGTCGCCAATACCCGTCAGTCCAAAAAAGGTGGTGGACGATGCGCCCATAGCGACCCCCAAGCGGGCAATCTCGGTAATCCCGCGGGTCATCAGTGCTGCCTTGGTGTTGTCACCGAAGCCACAACCGTCCGAAATACCGGCACAAAGGGCGATGACAATTTTCAATGCGCCACCCACTTCAACGCCGATTAAATCGGGGTTGGTATACACACGAAAAACCTTATTCATAAAAATGTCCTGAATAAAAGTCAAAAGGGTTTCGTCCTCCGAGGCGACTACATTGGTGGTCGGCAAGAAGCGTCCTACCTCCTCTGCGTGGCTAGGTCCCGACATTACTGCAATGGGATTTTCGGGGATTTCCTGACGAATGACTTTACTCAAGCGAAGCTGGGTCTCCGTCTCCAAACCTTTTGCAATATTCAAAAGAGGCTGTTCCTTCTTTAAATAGGGCGCCAGATTCTTGGCAACATTACGCACGGTATGGGACGGTGAAGCTAGTACTACCAAATCCGCATCCGAAACCGCTTCTTCCATTGAAGGGGTGCAGGTTACATTCTCGGGCAGGATAACGCCCGGTAAAAAAGCTTTATTCTCTCGGTCTTTACTGAGTTGTTCCGATTCTTCTTTGAAATAAGACCAAAGATAGACCGAATGGCCGTTGGTAGCCAAGACTACCGAGACGGCTGTTCCCCAGCTACCCGAACCGATAACTGCGACTTTTTTCATGCGAGCCTCCTATTTCTTCTTTGCAACAGAAAACTTGTTTTCCGTACCGCTTAATAGCTTTTTGATATTGCTTCCGT
>JAGAUM010000086.1 GCA_017620795.1 Clostridia bacterium | reverse complement strand
TTTTATGCTATAATCAAAGTGTAAAATCCTTGAGGAGGGAAAATGATGAAAAAGTTTAAACGTGTAATGGCACTTTGTCTGGCGCTTGCTTTGGTTGTAGCTTGCTTTGCAGGCTGTGGTAGCAACGTTGGCATGGAAGCAGTCGGTACTGTAAACGAAGAGATGGCAGCGATGCTTCCCAAAATGGAACTGGAAAACAAGACTGTTAAGTTTTTTACGCACCTGACCGAAGACCAGCTGGCAAACAAAGATGACCAGTATGGTATGGACTATGGTCTGGATATCTTCCGTAACGTATACGGCGGTGAGCTGGAAATCGACCCCATCGTCAACTGGGGCGAGTACTGGAACAAGGTCAGCGCAATGTACGTTGCAGACCAAATGCCTGACTTGATTCAAGGGGGTTATGCAGAGTTTGCAAACTTTCTGTCTCAGGACCTGATTCAGGCGGTAGACCCTTACATGCCCGGTGGTTTTGACACCGACCTGTGGAAGGGCGTTGCTTCCATTCTGGAAGACTACGACTGGAAAGATAAGAACTACATCATTCCTTATTCTGCAGGCCCCTTTGCTTTGATTTATTTCAACCCGAAACTGTTCGAGCAGAACGGTGTTGACAGTCCCTTGGATCTGTGGGAAGAGGATAACTGGACCTGGACCGAGTTCCGCCGCATCGCGAAAGAAATGACCATGGACACCGACAACAACGGCGATACCGATATTTACGGCGTTCAGGTCGGCAATGCAATTATGGAGCAGATTATCCCCACTACGGGTACGCAGCTGATGACCATCGAAAACGATAGCGAAATTGCTTGGCACTGGGATGATCCCCGTGTTGCTGATTCGGCAAACCTGTGGCGCGACATGTTCGTCACCGACAAGTCGGTTGGCGGTAACTTCCCCTCCGGCACGGCTGCAATGTCTTATTTCTCTGCTTACAATGACAACGGCATGAATGCCGGTTGGAAGGCGCCTTTCACTGACATCTTTGCAGACGGTGTTGTTGATTTCGTTCCGCTGCCCCGCTATGACTCGGTTGACGAGCATATCTTAACCACCCGTGACCAACCCGGTATCCTGGCTTCCAAGTCCACCAACCCCGAAGGCGCTGCTGCGTTTATGGCTTCTATGAGACTGGCAAACTCCACCGAGTACTACGCTTCTCAGGACGGTTGGAAACAGCGTTACTATGACTGGGGTTGGACTGACGAGCAGATTGACCGTGCGTTCTTCGAATTCCCCGAACTGAAGACCATCGGTATTGTTTACCATTCCTGGTCCGGCGGTAACCCCTTCCTGCCCGGATTCGCTGACTTGTTCAAAGATAAGACCTTTGCTCAGATTCGTTCCGAGAATGAGCCCAAGCTGGTCAAGCAGTCGATGGAGTATTACGAGGTACTGAAGAACCTGTAATATATAATAGTAGAAAGAGGAGTCCTTTGGACTTCTCTTTTTTCTTTTCCATATATTTGTAAGTTTGTAACATAATTGTTATTTAAAAAAGAACAAAAAACTATTGCCTTTGGTCGTTTTTTATGATAGAATCCAAAGTAGGTATTTATCCCTTGCGGAAGAATTACAACACAAGTCATACTTCAAAAGGAGGAGTAAGGATGAAACAGTTAAGAAAGGTAAGCGCACTGCTGATTGCTTTGGCGTTGGTCCTGACCATGGTTCCCATGAGCGGGCTGATTGCTTTTGCTGAAGAAGCAGTTGATGCTACCGTCACAACCGATGCACCTGCGGAATCCGAAACCACTGCACCTGTAGAAGAGGTCAGTGAGGAAACTGCCGAGGCTGCTGCATTACTGCAGAGCCTGAATGTTTTAAAAGGTGATGAGTCGGGCAATTTGAACCTGACGGGCGATGTTACCCGTGCGGAGTTTGCTACTTTTGTAGTCCGCATGATTGGTCAGGAAGAGGTTGCACTGGCTTCTGCTGGAAAGCAGATTTTTGATGACGTCGCTGCAGACCATTGGGGCAACGGCTATATTGACGTTGCTTACAATGCAAAGATTATCCAAGGCTATGGCGATGGCAATTTCGGCCCTGATGCACCTGTTACATACGAACAGGCAATCAAGATGATTGTTTGTGCATTGGGCTATGGCGACTCTGCAAACGAAAAGGGCGGTTGGCCCAGCGGTTATCTGCGCGTTGCCAATGAAATGAAGATTACCAAGGGCGTCAAGGTTTCGGGCGGACAGCCTGCAAAGCGTGGCGATATTGTTTCCATGATTTATAATTCCTTGGAAATCGATGTTATGCGTGCAAACAAAGCCATTAAAGACGGCATTGAAGGTGTTTCCTATACCGTCGTTAAGGGCGATAATGTGCTGACCTATTTCTTGGGCTTGGAAAAGGCGGAAGGCATTGTTACTGCAAACGCTTTCACCCGTATCGATAGCACCGCTGCGGTAGACGATGATGTTATCGTTCTGTCTTATGTGGATGAGTTCGAGGTTGGCGCCATCGATGCTGACGGCTTCTTGGGTCAGTCCGTTTCCATTTACTATGAACTGGATGCCAAGAAGGGCAAGAAGAACATTGTCTTTATTAAGCCCCAGGCTGAAAACATC
>JAGAUM010000085.1 GCA_017620795.1 Clostridia bacterium | reverse complement strand
TATTAACTTTTAGCCTCGCATCAAGCCAGGACTAAAATCAGTCGGGACACATCTTCAATTTCCCGATATTTTGACACTATACTTATGCAACAGTTCAAAGGGTTTAAACTGACGTTTGAGTCTGCGCAGGCCCTCGATACCGATATCGGGGCCAAGGTTTACATACTCCACATCCGAAAAGGCGTTTTTGATGCTCTCCAGATAGACCATCTGGGACAAGCCCTCCAACTCGGTGGTGGCGGTCTTTTGGTGATAGCCGATGACCGTGTCCCCCAGCTTTTCCCCGATGAAAAAGCCCATGGGTTTTCCTTCGACCGAAAGGAGTCCGCCACGGCAGGGGAAGTCCTCCCACCGTGCAAACAGGTTGGCAATCAAGTCCCGTTCGCAACTGTACTCACAATCACGGCAGTCCTTTCGGGAGCACCAGGCGTCAGTGACGGCAAGGCATGCCGCCGCATCGTCGGCAGTGATGTTGCGATAGGTGTATTCATGCTCTTTTAAGAAGGCTTGGACATGCTCCCGCTTGTGGCGGTTGGCTCTGCCCTCCAGCTTTAAAAAGTCCTCACGGCGGTAGAGGTAGTCGCTTTGGGTCTCGTCCGTTTCCACGGTAAAGTGTTTATCGGGAAACCAGCTTTTTAATTGGTTCAGCCGTGCCTCGGACAGGTATTTTAAGTGCAGGTCCCCCTCTGCCAACAACTCCTCGTAAACCGCCTTGGCTTTGGCTTCGTCATGGTCGCAAAAGAGGGTGTAGCAGGTTACGCCGTCCTCGGTGTATCGGCACAAAAACCCGTCCTTTAAGTCTGCCACTTCCGCACCGTCCAAAGGTGCATAAAGACAGATAGGAGCGGTGCCATACTCGGTCACCCGCTCCTCGTTTAAAAATGCCGATGCGGTTTTGAAATTGTCAATGGTAATGGGGTGAAACGTCAGCTCACGCATTGCCGTTTAAAATCTCATAGCTGCGCTTTAAGAAGGCGCCCATCTTCTCGGAGGACAAGGGGCGGTGCGCCAGCATGGCAAGGTCGAAAATCTGGTGGCAGTAGGTGTCATGATTCTCGGCAGTAATCTTGCCCACGATTGGGTTTTTGGTGTTGACCACCAAGGTAAGCTGTTCGGGGAATTTCTCGGCAGCGTCTGCCATGCCGAAGGACATACCCATTTCAAGCATCCGTCGGGATTGTTCGGACAGCAAGACGATGGCAGGCAGCTCGGGGTCGGACAATTCCTGCAAAGAGACCTGAATCTTTTCGTCGTTGATGGCTTCGGTAAACCAAGCCTTTAACTCCTCGTTTTCGGCAGTGGCTGCGTCCTCTGCCAGTTCCGAGTCGATGCGGGCAAAACGGGTCTTGGGATGCTTCATTTCCCAGAAGCTTAAGAAGTGGGGGTCAATGAAGGAATCTAGAATCAAGGCTTCCTTGCCCTGCTTTTCAAACTGCTCCAAGTAGGTCGCCTGACCCTTTTCATCCGAAGCGTAGAAGATTTTCTCCTTGTCCTCGGTAGCGGAAACAAAGGTGGTGTACTCCCCTTTGACCGTCTTGACAAGTAGGATGTTTTCCACTTTTTCCAAGAACTTCTCGTCACGCATGCAACCGTATTTCACGAAAGGTGCAATGTCTTCCCAGTACTCCTCGAACTGTTCCCGTTCGTTGTTATATAGACCGATCAGGCGGTCTGCTACCTTCTTGGTGATGTGGGAGGACATTCTTCTGACCGTGCCGTCGTTTTGCAAGAAGCTACGGGAAACGTTTAAGGGCAGGTCGGGACAGTCGATAACACCCTTTAATAGCAACAAGAACTCAGGAATGACTTCGCGGATGTTGTCGGCAACAAAGACCTGATTGTTATAAAGTTTAATCTGCCCTTCCGAGGACTAGAACTGGTGCTTTAACTTGGGGAAGTACAAAATCCCCTTTAAGCGGAAGGGGTATTCGACGTTCAAGTGAATCCAGAACAGCGGATCGGACAGGTCCACAAAGAGCTTATGATAGAAGGACAGGTACTCGTCACGGGTACACTCGGACGGTGTCTTGTTCCAAAGAGGCTCGGTATCGTTTAAGGGACGGGGCTCGTCGGTCTCGCCGTCTTCGAAGTAAATCTCATAGGGCAAGAATCCGCAATACTTGTCCAAAGTGGCGCGGATATTGTCGGCTTCTAAAAACTCGTTGGCGTCCTCGGCAATGGTCAGGGTGACACGGGTGCCCACTTCGTCACGGACACCATCGGTCATCTCATACTCGGTAGAGCCGTCGCAGACCCAGTGAACGGGAGTCGCGCCCTTCTGATAAGACAGGGTGTCGATGGCGACCTGCTCGGACACCATGAACGCCGAATAGAAACCCAAGCCGAAGTGGCCAATGATGGTGTTCTTCTCGTCGCTGTTTTCGTACTTGCGCAAGAACTCCTCTGCGCCCGAAAATGCTACCTGATTGATGTATTTTTTCACTTCCTCGGCAGTCATACCGATGCCGTTGTCATCAAATGCCAAGGTGCGGTCGGTCTTGTTTAAAATGACCCGAATCTTGGGCTTTTCGTCGGTGGCTTCTGCATCCCCCGACTGAACCAAACTCTTGTACTTGGAAATGGCGTCGGCACAGTTGGAGACCAGCTCGCGGATAAAAATATCCTGGTCCGAATAGAGCCATTTTTTAATCACCGGAAAAATGTTTTCGGTATTGACAGAAATATTACCCTTTTCCATGTTCTTTTTCCTCCGTTTTTGCAGGGACAGGCGTTGTTTTTGCCTGTCTTATTTTAATGAAAATCAACAGTGTCATGGGGAACAAAAGCATGCCCCAGAATCCAACCGCCTTTAAGCCGACATACATGGCGAATAAGGTTAAAAGCGGATGCATGCCAATCTGGTCGCTGACAATCTTGGGTTCTAAAATCTGGCGAATCACCCAGATAACCACGTATAATAGCAACAGCCCGATACCCGCACGGTAGTCCGCCACAATCAACGAATACACGCCCCAAGGAATCAGTACCGTGCCCACACCCAAAATGGGCAACACGTCAATCAAGCTGACCAGTAACGCCAAAAGCAGAGCGTATTCCACACCAATGATGGAAAAGCCGATTAAAAGCTCGCAGGCGGTGATGGACATTAAAATCGCATAGGCTTTGATATAACTCAGTGCCGTAAACACAGCAGTGTTGCGCAGGTTCGATACCCAGTCATGGACTTTGGGCGGAAAGAGCTTTTGTAAAGCAGGCAAAATCACATCCTTGTCCTTACAGAAAAAGAAGGTGGACAGCAAAAAGACAATGAAGAAGACCACGGCGTTGGTAAAGAAGGTCGGCAACGCAATGACCATGTTCCCCAAGAAGGTCGCCAAGGTCCGAAGCAAGCTGGGCGCACTGCTTGCCAGTTGCTGAATCCCCATGGTAACCACGCTCCCTGTTTCAAAGGGAAGGTTTAAGTTGTCTGCCCAGAACATGAACCGATCGTATAAGGTGGGAAGCTCCTTGCTCCACAGAACCAGCCAATTGACCAAGCCCACGGCTTCATGGTATAAGGTCCGACCCAAGAAAAAGAGGGCGGTTCCCAACACACCCAAGGTAAGAATCATCACCAAAAAAGTGCCGATACCGCGATGAAGCCTGATTTTTTCCCGCAGGAAAGTAACAGGGCGGTTTAAGAGCATGGCAAATAATAAGCCCAGTAAGAAGGGCAACACCCAGCTTAACACGTCTTTTTTAAAGACAAAATAAACAGCCAGGATTCCCAACGCGGCGTAAAATGTGTAAATCATGACCTTAAGATGCTTCTTATAATCCATCACGGCACCCCCTTTGGAATATTTTAACGGTTTCGTATAAAAATATTATAGAACAAAGGATTTTTACTGTCAATCACTTTTCCGAGGGTTTTTGATTATTTTTTGTTTTTAGACTTGACAAATCAAAATTTCAGTGCTATTATAGTTTATGCTGATTTGCGCTTGTAGCTCAGCTGGATAGAGTGTTTGGCTACGAACCAAAAGGTCAGGGGTTCGAATCCCTTC
>JAGAUM010000084.1 GCA_017620795.1 Clostridia bacterium | reverse complement strand
GTATGATTTTAAAATCAATCGCATAGATTGGAACAAAGGATGATGACAAAATGAAAATCGTTGTTTTAGCAGGCGGATACAGCCCGGAACGGGACATTTCCTTGTCCTCGGGTAGCCTGATTGCCAATGCTTTGCTCCGTCGTGGGCATGAAGTTGACTTGGTGGATGTCTATCGTGGAATCAAAACATCCGAAGAAGCTACCTTTAAGTGTGGGACCGAGACCCAGTATCATTACGAAATCCCTGCTTGTGAGCCGGATTTGGACGCACTGCGCGAAAGTTTGGGCGGACAGACCGATTTAATTGGCCCTGGAGTATTGGAGTTGTGCAAAAGCGCAGACATCACCTTCGTTGCACTGCACGGTGCCATGGGTGAAAATGGTCAATTACAGGCAACTTTGGATAACTATTCTGTTCGCTATACGGGAAGCGGTTTTGAAGGATGCTTGCTTGCCATGAACAAAGCTCTTTCCAAACAACTGTTGCAAAGTCGGAATATTCCTACTCCCGTGGGTGTGGAACTGGATCTGACCCAACCCATCCCCAAAGACCTGCCCTTGCCTTGCTTTGTTAAGCCTTGCAGTTGTGGGTCTAGTGTGGGAATCTCTCGCGCTGAAACGGCCAAAGAGTTGGAACGCGCCATTGCTTTGGCAGGGAAGTATGAAACTCGTATTTTGGTGGAACAGGAAGTGTTAGGCCGTGAATTCTCGGTAGGGGTCTTAAACGGTAAAGCCTTGCCACCCATCGAAATTATCCCCCAAGACGGCTTTTATGATTATGAACGCAAGTACCAGTCGGGCAAGACGGTAGAGCTTTGCCCTGCACCGTTAAAGGACGAGGAATGTCAGCGGATGCAAGAATACGCTTTGCGCGTGTTTGAGGCATTGCGCCTTCGTGATTATGCACGCATGGATTTTATTATGGATGCAACAGGAGAGTGCTACTGTCTGGAAGCCAATACCCTTCCTGGTATGACGCCCATGAGCCTGCTTCCGCAGGAAGCGGCGGCAGACGGCATCGGCTATGACGACTTGTGTGAGCTGATTGTAAGTCTCGGCAACCAACGATAAAACAGTCCCTTGGGACTGTTTTTTTGTTTTTCTTTTTGGGACAGACACCAACCGACCGCCTTTTTCATAGATTGGTAAGGTATCAATCAAAAGGAGGCGTTTTATGGTCGGCTTCGTGTCCGGCAATCATTCCTTTCCCAAGCCACTGTCTTTGCCCGAGGAGCGAGACTTGTTGAAACGGTATCAAAACGGAGATGAAACGGCCAAAAACATCTTAATTGAACACAACCTGCGTCTAGTGGTACACATCGTTAAAAAGTATGCTCAAACCCCCGCCGAGATGGATGATTATATCTCCATTGGTACGATTGGTCTGATGAAAGCAGTTGTCAGCTTCAATGCCGAAAAGCAAACCCGATTGGCGACCTACGCCGCAAGATGCATCGAGAACGAAATTCTGATGACCATCCGCGCCGCTAAAAAACGGCAGGGAGAGACTTCCTTGCAAGAGCCTATTGGTACAGACCAGGAAGGCGGCGAGGTCTGCCTGATGGATGTTTTGGGAAGCGAGGAAGAATCGGTTGCCGAACAGGTGGAGCAAAAATTGCAGATTAGCCGTTTGTATCGATTACTGGAAAGCGCGCTTAAAAAACGGGAACGTTTGGTTTTGCGTCATCGCTACGGCTTGTGCGGCACAGCTGCCAAAACCCAACGAGAGGTGGCAGGGATGCTGGGGGTATCCCGCTCTTATGTATCTCGAATTGAAAAGGGAGCGT
>JAGAUM010000083.1 GCA_017620795.1 Clostridia bacterium | reverse complement strand
GCGAGGCAACCGACCATGACCGCGAAATCATCGACCGCTATCATCGCCGCAGTGAGCATAAGCGTCAAGGCACAGCATTTTTTAAATAAAAGGATTACGGGATAAACCTCCTGTGAGCAACAGAAACTCAAATAAGAGGGAATGATATGAACACTTATTGCAACCCTTTATCCATCAAAGATGTCAAGAGCGGGCGTTGGTTGGACACCTCTTTGCTGAAAGACGGCAAGACCTATGAGGACTATCGCTCCATTTCCGACCCCAGTGTGATTTATCACGAAGGAAAGTGGATTATGTATCCCAGCTATGCCGTTGCCTACGTGTCCGAGGACTTTGTTCACTGGGAACACGTGGACATCGGGATTCCCCATCTGCGCTACAGCCCCGCGGTAGTTTGTTTTGAAGGGAAATGGTACTTAAACGGCCACGGGATGAGAGAACTTTATGTAGCAGATTCGCCCTTGGGGCCTTTTAGCCTTTACGGGTACTTCAAAGACCTTCAGGGGGAGGACTTTCGTCCTGTGGACGCCTGCTTCTTAGCGGATGATGGACACCTTTATATCTACTATCACGGCACTACCTCTGCCGATGGCGAAGATGTGGAGATGATGACCTGTACTTATGGAGCGGAGTTGGATCCTAAAAACCCCTGCCAAGTGATCAGCGAACCTGTGGTCATCAATCGTTTTAACTCTGATAAAAAATGGCAGTGTGCGGGTGAAGAAAACCAGAACACGCGAGTGGGCTGGATTGAGGGCCAGTGGATGAAGAAAATCGGCTCTCGGTACTATATGCTCTATTCCGCCAACGGTACCGACCATGGCTCTTACGCCAACGGCGTAGTCTATTCGGACGAAGGACCCTTAAGCGGCTTTAAAGATCAAACGCGCCATGACCCCTTGACCAGGAAACATCATGGCCTTATGCGCGGAGCAGGTCATGGCAGCTTTGTTGAAGGTCCTAATAATACGCTTTGGGTTTTCTATACCTGTATCTTTTGTTTTAACCATAAATTCGAGCGCCGCATCGGTATGGATCCGCTTGGCATCGATGAAAATGGTGAGCTTTACTGTCCCAAGGTCACAGAAACGCCACAGTTTGCTCCTGGCGTCTTAGAACATCCCGAGGAAGGAAATGATACAGGATGGGACGCTTTGACTTTTATGTGTCGTCCTGAAGCCTCCAGTAATGCCCCTGGTCGGGAAGCGTTGTATGCCAGTGACTATAGCGTCATTACCTGGTGGCAACCTGCCAAAGAGGACAAAGAACCGACCATTCGTTTCTGCCTGGCTTCCGGTTCTTTATACGATGTCCATGCCATCCGCTTGATTTGGCGTGATATCGGTATGGAAACCAACGAGGGAATTGACCCTGGCCCCATTTCCTATGTGGTGGAGTATAATACTTAAAAGGGTTCAGAGGATTGGATTTGCCTGATTGACGCATCCCAAAACCAAGAGGACCTTTGTATTGACTATCGCACTTTTGATGCAGTCCGCGCCCAGGAAATCCGTCTGCGGATTTTAGACGCACCGAAGGGAATCACCCCAGGTTTGGTTAGCCTCACCGCATTTGGAAAATGTGTAAAGCAATAAAAAGAGCACCCTTTTGGGTG
Organism: Clostridia bacterium; assembly: GCA_017620795.1. Lineage (GTDB taxonomy): Bacteria > Bacillota > Clostridia > RGIG8785 > RGIG8785 > RGIG8785. Next base: position 4,135 of record JAGAUM010000083.1, on the reverse strand, counting down.
CTCTTTTTATTGCTTGATATTCTTGCTTTTCTTTTCTACTTTCCGTTTGTTGCCCTTTTCATCCATGATGTAAACCCCTTGCAAGGTGTTTTCCATTCCCTGACGGAACATTTGGATATACCTTTGTCTAAGCTCCGCTTGTTCTTCCTTTTCTGTCTCCGAAAGCCCCTCTTCACGGGACTTCTTGGCAAGCTCATTAATTCGTTTAATCAGTTCTTGCATGGCAGTAACTCCTTCACTTCAGGGAAAATTTCAAGGCTTCTTTTTAAGATGCCATTCATCTGTGCAATAGCAATGCCGTAGTTGACAATGGGCACCCCTGCATCTTGCGCCAATTGGATGCGATGTTTCATTTCTGCTTCGTTCAGCATGCATCCGCCACAGTGTACCACCAACCGATAGGGGGTTAAGTCTTCAGGGAAGGTGCCGCCTGAGGTGAAGGAAAACTTCGGCTTGGCACCGCAGTGTGCCTCAATCCATGAGGGAAGCTTTACTGTGCCAATGTCATTACACTGACGATGATGGGTGCACCCCTCGCAAATCAAAACAGAGTCATTGTCCTTTAACGAAGAAAGAACAGCCGCCCCTTCTACCAAGGTTTTGAGGTCTCCTTTGTATCGCGCGAAAAGAATGGAAAAGGAGGTTAAAGGCACCCCGTTTGGCGTGTCTTTTGCCACCCGACCAAAGGCTTGCGAGTCGGTAATAATCAGGTCGGGGGAGGACTTGAGCCGTGCAAGCGTCTCATGAAGCTCGGTATCCTGACAGGCAATAACGGTGCAGTGATGATCCAAAAGTTCCCGCAAGGTTAACTGCTGAGGCAGAATGATACGCCCTTTTGGCGCTGCCTCGTCAATGGGAATGACCAATACCACAGTAGCCCCATCGGAAAGCTTGTCCATGACAATACGCTTGTCCTGCTTTTTCGGTGCCAAAGCCCCCAACTGCTCTTTTAAAGCGTCGATTCCTTCACGGGTCTGGGCACTGGTGTAAATGCCTTTTTCTGCGCGGTTTGAAACCAAATCCGCTTTATTATAGACCGTTAAATAGGGGAGCTTGCGTTCTTCAAAAAGATTTAAAAGCTCCTGATCTTGGTCGGAAATGCCCTTTTTTGCGTCAATGACCAGTACGGCAATATCGGTCTTTGAAAGGACCTGACGGGTCTTTTGCACCCGAAGCTCGCCTAGTTTTCCTTCATCGTCCAAGCCTGGGGTGTCAATTATAACCACAGGGCCTAAAGGCAGTAGCTCCATGGCTTTTGAAACAGGGTCGGTAGTGGTGCCTGGGATATCCGAAACCACCGATAACTGTTGGTCGGTCAAAGCGTTTACCAGACTGGACTTTCCTGCATTACGCATGCCAAAAAATCCGATGTGTAGGCGTTCTGCCGAAACGGTTTCCGATAAGCTCATAAACTCCTCCTAAAAGCGGAAATCACGACGATTGGAATTCTTGATATCCGCAATATTCTGCTTGGCAATTTCTTTGACTTTTTCTTTGGGAATCCGCTCCAACTCCCGCTCGATGGTGGCATAGCCCACCTCTTTGGTCGCGTCGGAAGCGTAGTCCTCCAAGTACTCGGACAGGGTCATCAGTGCATTGGGGTGACAGCAGTTTAAAATCTGTCCGCTCTTGCAAAGACTCATGAACCGATCGCCCGTCCGACCTTCACGGTAGCAGGCGGTGCAGAAAGAGGGGATGTGTCCGTTTTCCATCAGCCAACGGACCACCTCGTCCAGACTCCGCTGGTCGGATACGTCAAACTGCTCGGTATCGTGGGGACGCTCTTCGGTGGTGTAACCGCCTACCGAGGTGCGGGAACCGCCACTGACCTGAGAAATGCCCAGCTTCAATAACCGAGACCGCACTTCCTCTGATTCACGGGTGGAAATAATCATCCCAGTATAGGGGACTGCCAGACGGATGCAGGCAGTGATTTTAGCAAAGGTGTCATCGTCAATGCCGTTGTCAAAATCATCGGGGTTGATATCGTCCGCACGCTTTAACCGCGGTACGCTGATGGTGTGCGGGCCGACGCCAAAGACTGCCTCTAAATGCTCGGCATGCATCAAAAGCCCTGCAAACTCGTACTTGTATAATTCTAAGCCGAACAGAACGCCCAAGCCCACGTCATCGATACCACCTTCCATGGCGCGGTCCATCGCCTCGGTATGATAAGCATAATTATGCTTCGGACCTGTGGGATGCAAGGTCTCATAGCTTTCTTTGTGATAGGTCTCTTGGAAGAGAATATAAGTGCCGATACCTGCTTCTTTTAGCTTGCGATAGTTTTCCACAGTGGTTGCGGCAATGTTTACGTTCACACGGCGGATATCACCATTTTTGTGATGGACACTGTAGATGGTTTTGATACATTCCAAAATATACTCGATGGGGTTGTTAACAGGGTCCTCGCCTGATTCGATAGCCAACCGCTTATGCCCCATATCCTGCAGGGCAATGACCTCGGCACGAACCTCGTCCTGGGTCAGTTTTTTCCGCGGAATGCATTTGTTCTGGTGATGATAAGGACAGTAAACGCAACCGTTGACACAGTAGTTGGACAGATACAAGGGTGCGAAAATAACGATGCGGTTGCCGTAAAATGCCAGCTTGATTTCTTCTGCGATGCGATAGATTTCTTCCACCTTTTCGGGGATATCGCAGGCTAATAAAACAGAAGCCTCCCGATGGGACAGACCGGCGCAGGTATAGCCTGCTTCGGTTTTCTTCGGGCGGGCTTTGTCTAAAATTTCATCAATCAGCGCGACATTGTTCTTGTTGGCTTCGGCATAGGCCAAGGTCTCAAGAATCTCTGCGTCATTGATGAATTCTTCTGCTTTTTTGGATTTGGGATTGTAGATTGCCATAGTATTCTTCCTTTCTTGGAGTCAGATTGCTCTTCCTCATCAGAATTTTATGTCGCCACGGTCGGTTACGATTTCATAACCAATCGCAGAGATTTTTTGTTCTAACAGCTTCTTTCCTTCTGCCGCCTCCGCACCGTCAGAGAGTTTGCCATTATAAAGGGCATACTTCTTTCGGACAGAAGCAGGGGAAAGGTTGGGCATAATAACGTTTGCGCCTGCCAGGATGCCACGTTCCCGTCCTTCGGGATGCAAGGAGCCTAAGGCAGTGGTAGCAGGAAGCAGGATGTTGGGATGAATCAACCGAATCAAAGACAGCAGGAAAAGGGTCAGCTCCAGACTCCCTGCCGGTGCGTCTTTAAAAGGCGTGTCACAATGGGGGATAAAGGGTCCGATGCCACACATATCAGGCTTGAAGGTTTCAATGAACCTCAAATCCTTTGCCAGCGTCTTTGAGGTCTGATTGGGAGAACCAACCATAAACCCACATCCCACCTGATAGCCGATTTTTTTCAGGTTCTTCAAACACTACATCCTTATATCATAAGAAAGACTAGACGGGTGTAGAGACTGATAGTGGTCCCGATCCGCCGTCTCGTGGCGTAACAGATAGCGGTCCGCCCCTGCATCAAACAGAGACTCATAGCTTTTATAGCTCCGTTCCCCCAATGATAGGGTAATAGCGCAGTCGGGATACCGCTCTTTTATGGTGTACAAAAGGGGAATCATCACCCGATCGGTAAAGTATCCGTCCTCACCGCCTTGAAGGACAAAGGTACGAAACCCTAGATTGTATCCTTCTTCACAACAGCTTAAGATTTCTTCCTCGGTCAGACGGTAGCGCTCGCAGTTTTGGTTGCTTTTGCGAATTCCACAGTACAAACAGTCGTTTTTGCAGATGTTGCTGATTTCAATCAGCCCACGCAAATAGACTTCATTTTCGTAGATTTCTTTTCGCACGGCAACGGCGTAAGTGGCGGCTTTTTCTGCCAGCTCGGGCGTATATCCCTGAATCAGCGTGGCGTACTCCGCCTCGGTTAAGGATTGGGTGTCACGAAGTTTGGTCAGTAACTCATTCGGCATAGCTGTTCTTGGAAAACGCGGTCTTGACACTGATGCCGTCCAGGTTTCCAATCTTCCCTGACAGAGCAGAGATCACATCCTGCGGAGCATCAAGAGCAATGCTGATGATATGAATCTCCTTTTCCCGATAGGGAATGCCCATTCTGCCGATGATATATTCCCCAAACTGGTGAAGCACGGCATTTAAG
>JAGAUM010000082.1 GCA_017620795.1 Clostridia bacterium | reverse complement strand
TAGGTATCTTTATAGAAATGTCCGCACTTTTTGCAGGTGTGGAGGGTGTAGCCGTCCACATCGTAGAGGGGCTCAATTACGGTTGCCAGATGGTTATGGTCACAGCCGAGGGTGCCCAGCAAGGTTACAATCTTGGCAATCTGCCCACGGGTTAAGGTGCCGTTGGGTTCAAAGGTGCTGGCAGAAGTACCGCTGATGACCCCTGCCTTGACCAGTGCCAGAACCGACGGGTCAGAAGTATCATAAAAGGGGTTGGCGTCGGGTTGGTCGGTGAGCTTCTTTGCCTTTGCCGCCACCTGACAGAACTCCAGTCGGGTGATGCTTGCATCAGGGTCGGGCAGGGTGGAAATCCAACCCAAACTTTGGGCGTGGGACAGATAGCCCGAAGCCCAATGGGTAGCGGTGGGGGCTTGGTCAGGCTCGCTCGATGCTAAGACCAAAATCTTCATGGCTTGACCCCAAGTGAGGGTGCCGTCCGGCTCGAAAAGGCCTACGGACGTACCTTTGATGATTTCTTTTTCATAAAGGGCTTTGACATAATCGTGATGCCACATTTCGGGGTACACATCCACAAAGGGTAGGGCATTGTAGTGGATGGCATAACGGCTGTAAACGTTTTCATGCTTGATGTGGTTTTCGATTTGGTTATACTCTTCTTCGGTGCCGGTGTAGTAGATGTGTCTCATAAACGAGAAGAGAGAATTCGCAGACCCTGCCGCCGAGAAGTTGGTGGAACCGATATAGGTGATGTTTTTGGGAATAGTGACCCGATACATTCCCGTCACCGCCTGAAAAGCGCCTGTAGGAATGTAGGTGACATCCTCGGTAAAGATAATCGCCTCGGGTTTGGCATTTAAGAAGGATAGGGCTTCTAAACAGTTGGAGCGGATGATGACATAGTCGGCAAAAATCTGTTTAAAGCACCCACCGTGGATTTTATTTAAGGACTTGGGCAGGTCGATAAAGTCATAGCGGAACTTGGCACCGAAGTTGGAGCCCAATTCGCTGATACCCTCATGGACCACCAGTCCTTTTAGGTGCATGACGTAAGGGTCTTCACCGGTGTTCGACCAAGGAGCATAACCGTTGTGGTCTGCCTTGCCCGTTCCATAGACGTGCAAAATGTAATTTTCATCGGTGTACCAAGCGGCGGTTTTTTGTTGGTTTAAGTATCCGCCGGGATAGCCTTCCATCAGGGCAACAGGTTCGATGGTGACTTTTTCAATCCCCGTTTTGTTATAGAACATATAGACGGTGCGGGTGGCGGTGGACAGGGAATTCCACTCTTCCTCGCTACCGCCGTAGAAGATGTTTTCACTGTAAGGGGGCAGGTTGCGGATGGGGCCTGTCAGTTTGCCGATATAAATGTCTTTTAACTTAAAGGTACTGCCAAAGGGTGAAATATCCCAATGGGTGCCCTTGGCGTGTAAGGTCTCCATTTCAATACAGGAGATAAAGACGCTTTGCGGGAGGAAAAGCTCGCCCAAGATCGTGACGGATTTCAGCTTGCTGCAAACACCAAACGCTTCTTCTTCGATGGTCTTAAGCGATGCGGGCAAGGACAGCTCGGTCAGGTTTTGGCACATATAAAAGGCACGCTTGCCGATGGATTCAAGTCCTTCGTGGAAGGTGACTTTCTCCAAACCCGAGGAGCGGAACGCATAGTCTCCGATGTTTTTGCTGTAAATGGTAGCGGTTTTGATTTCGCATCCGGCAAAGGCATGCTCTTCAATATCGCCGTAAACGGTGACGGACTCCAATGTACGATGGTTCTCAAAAGCATTAGAGACCGAAAAGGCGTAACGGTGGATTTTTTCGGTGTCTGAAGGGACGGCGTAAGTCTTGTCCTGCTTTCTGACCGGATAGTGCCAAAGCTCTTTGCCACGGAACAAGACACCGTTCTCCGCATGGAATTTGCCGCTTTTGGGCATCTTTACTTCTTCCAGACCCAACAGACAGTTGAAAAGATTGTCGTTGATGCTCTCTAAAGTAGAGGGGAGCACCAGCGTTTTCGTCCCGCCGTCAAAGGTGTTGCCAAACTGGACATACCTGACCCCTTCATCAATGACGATGGTATGGACTTTCTCCCCTTCAGGCACTTTTGGCAAGAAGGAATATTGAATGGTCTCCTGTCCATAAAAGGTCATGACCCCGTCAGCATAGGAATACTCTGCCGACGCAGAAACGCCCAGCAGGGAAATCAGGATGCAGAGAATGGAACAAATAAGAAGCTTTTTCATAGGCTCACCTCGTCTTTTGTTAAGTCCATTATACCCTGCTTTGCAAAAATAAGCAAGTAAAAAGACACCCGTTGGGGTGTCTTTTCTCATTGTGGTTTTAGTTCAATTACAAAGTCATCGTCCACACCATAGAGAGTCAGTGAATGGTCATTAGACAAAAGAAATGCAATCTCTTTGGGAAGTGATTTGATTTTAGACTCATCAAAACCTTTTGCATACCAAGGGAAACATTTGGTTTCTGTAATGCGGATATCCAGGATTGGGGTATCTGTATAGTTCGAGGTGAAAACGCCCCAGGCATTGCCGAGTTTGCAGAACTCTTCATCCCAATCATTAACCTGTTTAACGGTGGGGCCATTTAGCGTATATTCCGAGGTGGCAAATGAGCGCCACTCCACCAAACCCTCGGCATGGATCATAAGATCCAGCAGAACATCGTCTAATTGAACGATGACCTCCGAGCCGAGATAATAGTCCACCCAGTTTTCATGAGTTTGGACGGGATCGCTATAGTTTTGAGCGCTGACATATAACCCTCGGATGCATTTGCCAGAGCAGAAAGATTTTAAGTTCTCGCACAGTTCTTGTGCAGAATAGCACCATGAAAAGGGTTTTTCCGGAAAAGAAAAGGTGTAAAGAGGGGCTTTGCCAAAAGAGTCCCAATCGGCTTTTTTCAACTCTTCTTGTAGTTGATTCCGAAGGGATAATACTTCGTCTTTGTTTAAATGGCACTTAAACTCCATGTATTCGTTTAGCTTGAATAAAAATGCCAAACAGTCTTTAGAAACCGGTTTAAACGAATAACGATATACGCAGTCCTCGCCAATAATCCAGGGGATTTCATAATGAAACTCTTTTGGCTCTCTTTTCCCCGAGAGAAACGTGTCCAAATTCTTTATCATCTTTTGTAGACAAAGGTTGTTGCACTCCGCCTCGAAATGTTCTACAGGACCGTGGTAATTGAAATCAAAATCAATGCGACAAAGGGTATAATCGCATTTTTGGGATTTCAGATACTGGGTTATCGGATGGATGTGGACGGTCAGTTTGTTTTTCATAAAAACACCTTCTTATTGAGTTATTCTGCCGCTTTAAAGTTATAAATCGGTTTGATGTGTTCAAGGATTTCTGCGGTGGGGGTGATATTTGCAACAATTTCGTCCATGCTTTTATATGCCATGGGCGACTCATCCAAGGTGGAAGAATTTACACAAGTGGAGTAAATGCCGCTCATTTGTTGTTTGTATTCGTCCAAGGTGAGGGTTTCAAAAGCGGCAGAACGGGACATTAAGCGTCCTGCCCCGTGGGGTGCGGAAACATTCCAATCCGGATTCCCCTTACCGATACAAATTAAGCTCCCATCTCGCATATTGATGGGAATTAACAGCTTTTCGCCAGCTTTTGCGGAAACTGCACCTTTGCGAAGAATTCGCTCTTTTACATCAATATAATTGTGGATGGTTTGAAAAGAGGATATAGCGGTTAGCCCCGTTCTTTCCAGCAGGATTTCTGCTATTTTTTCTCGATTACGCTGCGCGAACTGTTGGCAAATGTTCACATCGTGTAAATAGTCTTCCATAAAAGTTCCATACAGATAACACAGGGCAGGCGGAACAGTTGTTTCTTTGGCGGCAAATTCTTTTTCCAAGGCAATCAGTGTCGGTTGAATTTCTTGACGTCTGTCTTGAGCCTTGTAAGTGCGGATGATTTCTTCACGTTGTTTAAAATATTCTTCTTTGCCCAAATTCAAATCAATTGCCAGACCCTGGTAATACTCTGCGACTTGTGTTCCTAAGTTGCGGCTTCCTGAATGGATAACGAGATACTTTTCTTCCCGAGAGTTACTATCAATTTCGATAAAATGGTTTCCGCCGCCTAAAGTCCCGATGCTTTTTTCCAGACGGCGAGTATGCTTTAAGTTGCGGTAACAACGCAGACGGGTTAAATCAAATCGCGCCTGTATTCCTTCCCATACATCTCTACCGCAAGGAATTAAATGTGCAGCTTGATCAAAGGCGTCTAAGTCAATCTCTGCTTTTCCCAAATAAATGGTGTACATTCCACAACCGATATCTACCCCCACCATATTGGGCACGACTTTGTCAGTAACTGTCATAGTCGTGCCGATGGTGCAGCCTTTTCCGGCGTGGACATCAGGCATAATACGGATTTTTTCGTTTTGAAATGCCGATTCATTGCAAACGGCTTTTATTTGTGCGACGGCAGTTTCTTCCAGAGTATTGGCATAGCAAATCGCTGTGTTGTAAGTTCCTTTTATTTCTATCATGGTTTTTCCTCATTAAAAACGGAAGGGAAGAGTATAACCACTCTTCCCCCTTTTCGCTTATGCTACGATTTTCTCGTAGCGCTCGCCTTGCAGGACATCCAGCATAAACTCGTAAGGTGTTAGTGCAGTAAGGGTGTTGTTTTGCACCTGACTGAATATCTGTGGGGTGCAACCCGATACCAGGGCAACGCCTTGCTCGTTTTTGGTGACCGGTTGTTGTCTGTTTCTGCTATTTACATTCCAAAAGACTACTTCGGGTAGTTGATATCCCGCCTGCTCAAAAAGCTTCTTGGCATATGTAAAGTTGGTCAAAGAAGCGTCTGTGGTACAACAGTCAAACTCCATGTCGGAAATGATATACAACCGCTTAGGAAGTTCTTCTTGCGGAACTTGGTGCTTTTGGGCAGTAGAGAGAATCAGTTCAAACACTTTTTGGAGATTGGTGTTGGCAACTTCGTCAAAACGGACGCAATATTGGATTTTACTCAAGATATCGTCGCCTTTGATTTCAACCAACTGTGGGTTTTCCGAAAAAGTGATAAAGTGGTTTTTAAAGGCACCTTGGTTTCGTTCGGCGAAGAAAATGCCAAGAGAAAGGGCGACCGTTGCTGGAATGGGGTCGCGACAGCCATACATGGATCCCGATCCGTCAATAACCGCAAGAGCATTTTCAGTCCCCATATCTCCTTCCAAGGCATTCCAGGTGGTGTCGATGGCTTTACGCTCCTCGTCACTTACCTGTTTCTTGAAAAAGGGAGTAATGATTTCATAAGGGGTAAGTGCGCTTGTGTGAAGAGACGCTTCGCCCGTAGAAACCTGGTTTAAAAACTCGTTATATCGCTCCTCATCGTTACGGATAAAAGCGCTGCGATATTTGAACATGGCTTTGGAAGGTTGTTTTGCATAGTCAAATGTATAGTCTTTTGTTCGAAGATTGTTTTCAATGATGCGTATTTGGGCACGCAAGCGAACTAAGGTTTTACGATAAGTGGCATCGTCCATACCCAAAAACCGAGCGATTTTCTTTCCTAACTGTCTCGTTTGGGAGTTGGAGGCGTTAATAGAGGGGAGCCACTTGGCAAGCAAAGACACTTCTTCTCCTGCGTCTAACGCCTTGAGGTCTTGGGTCAGTTGCAGTTGGAACAGAGCAAAGACCTCGTCCTCTAACGGGGTGCCGATTAAAACCAGCAAATCGTCAAAACGCCCGTAATCGGCAATGTGGGCAAGGTTTTTGCGAAGGCTTTGGGGTGCATTGATTGCCAGCCATTGCAGGATGGTTTTAAACACTCTCCGTTCGCCCAATCCACCGCGGATATCCCGTGCGAAAAACAGGAGCTTCATAGCCAGGTCGCTATTCTCAGCAAAGGCGCGGGAGAACCGTAAAATGATTTCCTCGTCTTTGCGATGACGAAGGGCGCCGATGGTGGCAAACAAGTCTAAGCAGTCTGAAAAGGTGGTTTTTAAGGTTGTGGCACCGTTTTCGGTCAGGGTGGTGTTGGATTCTTCTTTTAAATACTGTAGCATGAAGCTCACTCCTTTTTATTTTGATAAAATTACAAGGCACATGGTTGGAATTTCCGTTTGGGGAAATCATCTTCCTTAACAGAAGTAGGTCCTAGAATGTTGGCTGTCTGTGCCTTTAGGGGGTCAAGACACTGTTCATTTTCACGATACTCGCCAAGTGCGAGTACTTTTGTCTTCGTGTTACGGATAGAGGCTTTGCTGTAAGTGTCTTTGGTGGATGAAAAGAGAATGGTAAGATTTTAAGGGAGACCCTTAAGCAATGAGCTTCTGTAAGTTTTCATTGATACCATTCTCTATGTCAAGGGACGCTCCCTTGACAGTACACAAGACGCGCTTTTTACTGCATACGGGATTCGAACCCGTACTCCTCTGCGTATAAGGCAGATGCTTCCCTTTGAAGCTAATGCACAGAGGTTTGCTGTTGGCGTCTTTAATGCCAACCGTTCATGTCAGCTACAATTGCTGACTGGACAGTTGCCAGCAGTAAGTGCAAGACACCCACGGAATACACCGCGATTACCAGCTCTGCCCTTAAAGACCGAGCTCATAGTTCTGAAATTCTGCTGTAGGTGTCTTTTGCTCAAGATGCGGGCGGGTCAGATCTTCGCTGACAAGGAATTTCGAGAGTCTGCTGCTTGCATCTTTCATACACAAGGCTCTTCTTTAAACCTTTCGGTCCACGACCTCCGTAAGGATTACCTGACGGCATTCGGTGAAGGTGGCTGTAAGAGCCTTTTGGTGATTTCATTGTACTGCCAATGTTTCCCTTTATCACGGAAAAAAAGCTGCGAACTTATAAAAGTTCACAGCTTTTTTGACTTTTTAGCTTTTCGATCATTTTGGTTCGAAAGGCTTCTGGTGCCACCACTTCAACAGTTGGACCAAAGGAGAGGACGCGGATGACCAGCTCCCGTTCATCATCCTGAGAAAAGCATAGGTGCAAAAGATAATGGTCCTTTACCTTTTCGGCACGCTTTTCAAAATGAGCAAAATGGAGCATGCACCGTTCTAAGGTGTTTCGCTTGTCACTAATCTTTAGGGTGAGTGTTTCAGTTTTTCTTTCGGGTTCAGGGGACGAAATTTCGGTGTCACCGTTGTAAAGCTTGCATTTGGTGATGCGGGCAATATTGATGGTGCGGATGAAGGGGCACCCGCAGGTCACCAAGCGGAATTTGTCATCCTTTTCAGAATACTCCAATCGTTTGGGAACACAGCGGGAATAGACCAGTCGACCCTTGCGATTAATCATTTCGATTTTTAAGTTTTTTTCGTGTTTTAAAGCATACAAAATGGTTTGGAAATGCTTTTGGTATTGTTTATCCTCATAGGGGTCTCCATCGCTATACTGGTCATAAATGAGATAATCTTCTGCAGTGAAAAGGGGGTCTGTTTCCTCCAGACCATTCAACGTGATGCCGAACAACGACATGCGAGGATCAAGGGAGATTGCTTTCAACCATTGTTTTTGTACCAACGTCAACGGCATTGTTGGAATCTGTTTTATGGGGGTTGAACCGTCTGCCTTGATCAACTGCCATTTTTGACTTTTAAGAGCTGGCAGTACGCTGAGGATACTTTCCCCGAAGGCGTTTTCGCAAACGATGCGAGACAAGCTTTTTTCGTCCCCGTCTCCTTTTAGGATGCTGGAAATAATTTTGGCGACAGTGTTGTAATAGGCAGAATAAATTTCATTAAAAATCATGCTTCCACCTCCTCGATTCCGTACATTCGATACATCGCTTTGATGTCCTTTTTAAACTGATTTTCCAAGGAGTGATTAGAAAAGTGCAGATCAGTGATTCGACAAATAAAGGTGCGAATCCAGGGAATCATTTCACTGGTATCGTAAATCGTTGCCGTAAACCGATAAGTGTTCTCGTCTAACTGTTCTATCCGACCGATTCTTTTCTCTCGCTCCAGACGTTGTACAATATGCTCCTCGTTTTCAGTTACTTTTATGGTGAAGGATACCTGTTCAGTATGATCCTCTCCATGACGATTTTGTTTCGTGGTAACGCCCCACATTTTCCCTTGCATGTTATCTAGTCTGGCACGTAATTCGTCAAAACAGGGCGAAGGCTCCTCAATTTTCACATCTGATAGGTAGTCGATGCGGAAAGATTTGATCGTATTGAGCTCGGGCTGATAGGCAAGTAAATGCTGTCGTCCGCTTTGTACGCTGATGAAAATTCGCAAGGGAATGATACGATTTTTTCGGGGTTCGTTGGAACGACGGCTTAGGTTAGTAACGGTAACGGCAGACTTTTGATGCATGGCATGGAATAACATAGCCAGCACATTGCTGTCTATGGCAGAGGTAATATAGTGATGTTTAAAGCTGAAGTAGTCTCTTTTTTGTTCCTGCTTGTCTAGCAAAAACGAGCCGACAACACCACAGGGAGAGATCTCGGAATAAAAACTCAACGCATCGGTGATATCGGGCAAAACCAAATCATCCGCACGACGATAAAACAGCCTTTTGCCTTCTTTTTCGGCGATGATGATACCTTGGGCAATGTATTCTTTTAGTTTTTTTCGAACCGTAGATTCATCAAAGACCATGGGATGTTCAAATTCTGATAAGTATTCATCCAGTTTCTCCAATAGTTCGGGCAAGGATAAAACCACCTCTGGAGAGTGAAGAATATCAAATAGAATAAAGTGCAGGGTAATGTCACCGTCGGTGAAGCTTTTGGCTTTAAGGGCTTTGTAGAAAGGATTATGGTGAGAAACGCGGCTATCAATAGAAATAAAAGTCGTTTTTCCTTCCGGAGTGCGGATGAAACTCATATAATCCCCTAACCAGCTCTCAATTCTCCTTCGTTCGTCGTCATAAGAACGGGCACTTTTTTGGTCATATTCCTCACGGCTCTTAAAGCCATAGACATAAAATTCGCGCATATAGGCACGGATTTTTTCGAAATTCTTAATCAATTCGCTATAGGACGACAATTGCCCTCACCTTCTTTCTAATTTTATTATAGCATAGTTAGAGTACAATAAAAAGGACTTTAAAAGAAAAAAGACACCCTTTGGGTGTCTTTTACTTTAATATAAAATTTGTGCGCCTTCGATGAACTCGAATCCGTTTTCGGTCAAAACCTCGCACATTTTGTAAATCTTTTTGTCATAGTCCGGTTGGTAAGCCAGATAATCGGAATAGAAATACTGTTCATGGTCGCAGATGCCGATGTACTCCCCATCCAAGAAAGGGGCAATATCCGATGCGATTTCATCGTAGGGGATGGTGTTTAAGCAGATGGAGTTATAGACCTTGAAGTAGATGCCACACTCCTCGTTATAAACGGTGCCACTGTTTTTGTAGATGAGGTCATTCTCTGCAGGGGACAGGTGGTTATAGCCACAGACAGAACGGCTGATGGCAACATCCCGACCACCACGGGTAAAGACCTTGGTTTCGGGCTGACGGTTGTTTAAAAGCCGTAATGCGTGTCCGTAGGGGAGACTGTCGGGGTTGCCGTCATAGTCCGAAACGTCGCCCCAAGTACAGTCGACCATTTTAGCACCGCAGTCCGCCAGTGCGCGGACGCCAGCCTTGCTCATGGGGAGCCAGTGGGGGCAGACGGTGTAAGAAAAGCTTTGTTCCCCTGCAAAACGGAATACCTCTTTTTCAATCCGAGAAAAGAGGAGCTTGGTATCCTCATAGGTTGCATTGACATGGGGATAGTCGGGGAATTCTTCCATGGCGTGGAAGGCGAATTTCAACCAGTCGGCATTGGCAGAAAATTCGGCTTTATAAGCGTCGGTTACGTCTGCCAGACAGAACTCGTCATAGCCGTAGAAAGAGTCGGTTCTGTAAAAGAGGTTTAATTGCACCTTCAGTCCGTATCGGTCATGGGCTTGTTTTAACATGTCCATGAAAGGATTGTCAAATAGTTGCGCAGGCTTCTGACGGGTAAGATCCCGTAAGACCCACAGGGTATCGTCAATGTAAAAATACGCTTTTTTCATGTTGTTGCTCCTATTCGTTCAAGGCTATGCCGTTGACGCGGTAAACATCTTCGATGGCTTTTTGGGATTGTATTGCATCCTCCGCCGTAACGGGGATTTTCCCCTCACCCAGTACCGCTCTGCCGAAGCCTTCAATTTCTTTGGTATACATATTACCAAAGGTAACAGAAAGAGGAATCGGGGTAACGGTACTGCGGTTTTGCTGTGCGTCGTAGCCCCCTGCCTCGTCAATGGTGAGAACTTCGACGGTGCCACCCTCTTCCTGCGAGAGAGTGCCTTTTGCGATGATGCAACCTTTGGTGCCATAGAGCTCCAGCTTGCTGACCGAGATATCGTCAGGGATGTTGAAAGCGGCTTCCACTACGCAGAGGGCGCCATTTTCCAGCTTATAGACACCGATGCCTGCATCGTCTGCGTCATACTTGAAAATCTGGTTGCCTGTAAAGCCTGTCGCTTCGGTAATTTCAAGGTCGGTGATGTAGCGAATCAGGTCGATGGCATGGATTGCCATGTCCAGCATTGCACCGCCTCCCGAGAGGGTTCTGTCCTGTCTCCAGCAGTGCTCCATTTCGGGATACCAGCAGGTAAACTGTGCTCTTGCCGAGACAATTTCACCCAATGCCCCGATTGAATCAGCTCCTTCATTTTCTGATGGTAGCTGTGGAAGCGCATCATGAATGCGACGCCCAAAAGGACCCCTTCTTCTTTACAGAGGGCGGCAATTTCTGACGCCTCGGTCGTGGTAAGGCCCATGGGCTTCTCTAACAGAATATGTTTCTTTGCCTTTGCCGCCAGAGCGCATTGGTCCTTGTGGCAAAAGACGGGGGAGGCGATATAAACCGCCTGAATCTCGTCTAACGCCAATAGGTCCTCCGCCCGATTAAAGGCGTACTTGGCATGGTATTTGTCTTTACAACGGGTAGCGGCATCTAAGTTGGTGTCCATGACCGCAACCAATTCGGCATTCTCTGCCAGCATCATACCCGGTAGGGTACGTCTGTCCGCAATGCCGCCGCATCCGATGACACCCCATTTGACTTTCATAGCAATCGGTTCCTCTCTGTTTTATTGTCCGTTCTGCATTTCCTTGACCGATTCCAAAACAGCGTCAGCCATGTAGGTCAGCTGTTCCTGGCTCAGTCCATACAAAGGCAGATGGGTGAAGCGCTTGTAGAAGACCTCTTCACAGTTGGGGCAGGTCTTGGCGATTTCGTCCGAATCGTAGCCCATGTCCTGAACAATCTTAAACCGATACAACGGTCCGAAGTGTGCAATCTGGGTAACGCCCTTTTCTTCCAGTTTCTTCTTTAAGACCTGAATGTCACCGCCTGCTTTTTTCGGGTCGATTTGTAACAGGTAGAGGTGGAAGGTGGGTTTGATATCCTCGTTGCCCAAATCCTGAGGAATCAGGGCGTCGTTTTCAGCAAAGCGTTGGGTCAGATAAGCGGCTGCGCGAGCTCTTTCGGCAATGATTTCTTCATTACGGGAGACCTGCAAAGTAAGACCCAAGCCCTGAATCTCGGTGGTAGAAGCGTTACCGGGAACGAAGGGAGCTTCTTTGCCTTGAATGGGGGTGATGTTATACAACCAGTCTTTGATGGGACAGGAGAAGTCCAGACCCAAGAAACGGGCGCGCTTCAGCTCCGATTCGAAACCGGGAATATTGGTGGTGGCGATACCACCCTCACCGAAGGAGGTGATGTTCTTGACTTCGTGCATGGAGAAAGCCGCAAAGTCGCCGATAGTACCGATTTTCTTACCTTTATACATGGCGCCGAATGCGTGTGCAGCGTCTTCCAGAACCAAGATATCATGCTCTTTTGCCAGTTTCATGATGGGGTCCATGTCCACGGGGTATCCACCGATATGGACAGGAACAATCATCTTGGTTTTGTCGGTAATCTTACGGGCAACATCTGCAGGGTCCATGTTGATGGTTCTGGGGTCAACGTCCGCAAAGACCAGCTTTGCACCCACTGCCAAAGGATAAGCCATGGTCGCCACAAAGGTAATGGCAGGAACGATAACCTCATCGCCTGGTTTTAAGTTGGCATACTTATAAGCAATTTCAAAGCCTGCAGTTGCATTGGTCACAAAGGTGGAAGAAGTGGTGCCCAGGTACTCGTTACAAGCCTGCTCCGCCTCTTCAACCTTACTGCCCAAGGACAGTTTTCCAGGAGGAGTTGCCAGAGCATCCAGCTTCTTTACCTGTTGCCAGACTGCTTCTAAGGCGGCGTCATATTCTGCGCCCTCGCCCTGCATTAGGAACTTGATGATTTCCATTAAGTCGTGCACGTTATAGTTTTCGCCTACTGCAGCCCACGGCACACGGGTTGCACCTGTGTTGTAACGAAAGTCTGTTGCTTT
>JAGAUM010000012.1 GCA_017620795.1 Clostridia bacterium | reverse complement strand
AACTTTCATTAAAACTCCTCCAACAAAATTATTTTCAACATCATTATAACAATGGTGCAGTGGTTGTCAAGGCAAAATTTAAATATTTTTAGATTTTTTCTTGCGGTTGACGAAAGCACTTTTTGTGTGTTATAATTCAATTTGAAAGGAGGGGGATTATGTCAGATTATATCACGCTCAGCCCTGCACTTTTGGAACAAATCAAGACGGAACACCCCGACCTTTTAGCGGATGATGCCATCCGCCGTCGGAGCGGAAAGGACTCTGCATCGCCCCAACGGCCTGCGTATGTCCGTGATGTGGAAAAGATTCTCCATAGCCCTTATTATAACCGTTATACCGATAAGACCCAGGTCTTTTCTTTTTATAAAGATGATGACATCAGTCGTCGCGCTTTGCACGTTCAGCTGGTTTCGCGGATTGCACGGAACATCGGTCGCGTACTGGGATTGAATCTGGACTTGATTGAAGCCATTGCATTGGGTCACGATATCGGGCACACGCCCTTCGGCCATGCGGGGGAACGCTATTTAAATGAAATGTACCATGCCCATACGGGACGCTATTTCATGCACAATGTTCATAGTGTTCGGGTATTGGATGGCATCTTTCATATGAACATCAGTCTCCAGACCTTAGATGGCATCCTATGTCATAACGGTGAGCTGGAACTGGACGAGTATCGCCCTCGCCCGATTGGGGATTTTGAGGCATTTGATTGTCTGGTAGAGGAGTGCTACCGCTCGCAGGAAACGGTGACTTCCTTGATTCCCGGAACCTTGGAGGGGTGCGTGGTTCGTATTTCGGACATCATTGCTTATTTAGGAAAAGACCGTCAGGATGCGCTTCGCACAGGTGTTTTGGAAGACGACATCGTGTTTAAAAACGATAAAATCGGTCGCTTTAATGCAGTGATGATCAATAATCTTGTGGTCAATATTATTGAAAACAGCTATGGGAAGCCTTATATTAAAATGGATCCCGATTTTTTTGACGCGTTATCCCAAGGAAAACGGGAAAACTATAAGCTGATTTACGGTCAGGATGCGTTATTTGTACAACAAGAGGAACAGATTAAACCTATGTTTGTTCGGCTGTACGAGTACTTTTTAAAAGATTTAAAAGACGGAAACCCAGACTCTTTCATTATTAAAAAGCATATCGACTTTATTCGTGAACGGGGTAAGTATTACGGGACGGCGCATTATGGAGAAGAAGACCCCAACCAGATTGTGGTGGATTATCTTGCCAGTATGACCGACCAGTATATGATTGATTTATACGAATATCTGTTTCCCAATGCTCCAAAAGTAGAGTATGTTTCCTATTTTCGCTAAACTATATTAAGGTGGTAAACCCATGCAAGAACGCTTTGAAACCTTTACCGTGTTAATTGCCAAAATCAACCGCAATATCCGAAAAATCAAAACTGCCGCAATGTCGGAGTTTAATCTAAAGAGCACTCATGTGTCTTGTATCTTTTATTTATACAAGGCAGGTTCAATGACGGCAACTGAGCTTTCCGAGGTGTGCGAGGAAGACAAAGGCGCTGTTTCCCGTTCCATTGAATACCTGGAGAAAAATGGCTATATCGTCTGTGATTCGGATGCACCGAAACGCTATAAAAGCCCCTTGCGCTTGACTGCTAAGGGCACCGACATCGGAGAGCGGTTGGTTTCTAAAATCGACACCGTGCTATCGCAGGTGGGTAAAAGCCTAAGCAGTGAAATGCGCCTAATGATGTATCAAGGATTAAACACCGTTTGTGATGATTTGCAGAAAATCAGCGAAACGTACGAATAAAGCACTCTTTCGGGTGCTTTTTTGTTTTTTAAAACCTTTGACAGAAGGTTTTAAAAAAGTATAATAAAAATATAAAGTAACAAATGGTTTGAGGTTTTTGGTATGAAACACATTTTTGCATCGTTTAAAGAGGCGTTGGGGTCCATTCTTCCCATTGCTCTAATTGTTTTACTGCTTTCCATTTCGTGTGTTTCTTTGGAAGCAGGGGTTTTGATTCTGTTTTTGTTTGGAACCTTTTTGCTGATATTGAACAGTTTGCAGATATCGCTTCTGGCGAGATTGATGGCGAACGTGAGATTCTTTTTATCTTAGCACCTTTAAAGACCAGCGAGCAGATTATGCAGGATGTTAACGAGAAGTTTGGCATCACTTCGGATGCCAACGGTGTTATCGTCGCCATCCCCACCGAAAAAGCATACAAAATATAAAAGAGAAGCCACTCGTTGAGTGGCTTCTCTTTATTTTCTTAACCAATTTCGCAGAATCATGGACATTTCCGCTCTTGTGACATTCCCGTTGGGGTTGAAACTTCCGTCAGAATTCCCTTTGAAAATACCACTGGCAACAGCCCAGCTGACCGCTTCTTGACATTGGCTGGAAATGCTTTGCGCATCAAAGAAGTTTTCCACAGATGCACGCTTGGACATATCAAGTTGCAACAGTGCTCCGCAGTTATACATTGCCTGTGCAAGTTCTTCGCGCGTAATGGGATGATCCGCTTTAAAACTGCCGTCTTCAAAAGCGGGAAGCACGCCGCTTTCACTTGCCCATTTTGCCGTTTCAAACCACCATTCCGAGCCATTTGCATCTATAAAGCTATAGCCGGATTTGGCAGACGGATTATCGGCAAGACGGTTTAAGAGAGTAGCTGCCATTGCTCTGCTGATATGGGTATCAGGGGAGAACTCGTTGTTTGAAATCCCACGCATTAAACCGTTTAAATAGGAATAATAAACACTGCCCGAGAACCAGGCATTAGTGGATACGTCGCTGAACAGGGGATAGTCCTTTGCGATGGCGTCGGTGTCTTGTACACGGGTATAGTCTTTGGAACCGTTAACGCCATTGTTGTCTTTTGAAGCGATTCGTTCTAAATATTTGCCGATAGGTGTGCCGTCCATTCTGCAAGGTCTGCTCATAAGCGTCAGCTGATTGGAAAGGTCGCACCCTTTTACAAAGTAGTTTCCTGCGGTTCCTCTTGCGCCTTCACCTGCCATAAGAATCTTATAGCCAGTGTTTTGAAGAACGATGGCATCGCTTTCTGCGCTTCTTTTGGAATAAGGGTATGCAACGGTTGTGGGCGCTTTGCCGGTCCAACCTTCAATGCATTTGACTGCCAGACTATAGTCTTTTTGAACGATTTTGGCAAACTCACCAACCGATTCGCCTTCCATCATGCTCATACCCATGCGCTTTTCTTTGTTGTAGGTGTGTAAGCCGTAAGTATGCGAACAGAGGTTGATTTCACCGCTTTCAGCCATTTCGATCAGTTCTTCCCAGGTACAGTAGGGGGCGGCTTTTCCGACCCTTGTGCCGCCTGCGTCTAACGCGTCCCAAGTGGCATCAATCTGAGCACCGATGACATTAAAGTCCGCTTTCATGTTGTATTTCTTCAGCAACGGCCATGCGTTTTTATATACACCCCATGAACCGTCATCAATTGAGAGAATGACCGCCTTATGGGGAAGGCTCTTCTTTCCTTCCAAGTACTGCAATAAATCTTCTGATGTAATGGTTGTGTATCCGTTGCTTTTAAGCCATAGTAAATCTTCTTCAAAGTCATTGGGTGAAATGGAGTATTCTTCAAATTCGATTCCGCTTT
>JAGAUM010000081.1 GCA_017620795.1 Clostridia bacterium | reverse complement strand
TTTGGCATTTCGGGAGCGGTGGAATTTACCGACGGGGAGGCGGCATCGCGGCAGATGGATGTGAACCTCTTCGGCGCCGATCGTGTGGTGCGCCATGTTTTGCCCGTGATGAGAAAGCAGGGTGGTGGCAAAATCGTTTTGGTATCTTCCGTTGCGGCAGTGCTGGCGATTCCCTTTCAAACCTGGTATTCCGCGTCAAAGGCGGCGATCCTTGCCTATGGTCACGGACTGCAGGGCGAGGTGCGGCCCTTTGGCATTGAAGTCTGCACGTTGCTTCTTGGCGATATTCAAAGCGGATTTACGGCGGCAAGAAATAAACAGGCGGTGGGGGATGATGTGTATGACGGTAGAATTTCCCGCTCCGTCGCTCGTATGGAACATGACGAGCAAAACGGAATGCCCAGTGAAAAAGCGGCTGAAAAAGTCGTCCGCTATGTGACGAAAAAACACCTTGCACCGACCCATACGGTAGGTGTGCAGTATAAATTCTTCTGCCTGCTGCAAAGAATCCTTCCCACAGCCCTTGTTCGCAGAATTGTGGAAATGCTGTATGCGAAGTGATGGGGACGGACTAAAACTTTTTTGTCATTCTGAGCGAGCGTAAGCGAGTCGAAGAATCGCTAAATTGAAAATGAGTTTCGTTTGCAAGACAGCAAACGAGCAGTTCCCCCAAAGCAAGAGAAGAAAAGTAAGAGATCCTTCGGCGCGGCTACGCCTTGCTCAGGATGACAAGGTGGAGATGACCACTGTTTTTGTCATTCTGAGCGAGCGCAGCGAGTCGAAGAACCTCTAAATTTAAAGGAGCAGCTTGCAATGTACTATGTTTACATGATGACCAACAAGAGCAATCAGGTGCTGTACATCGGTGTGACCAACAATCTGCAAAGGCGGGTATTCGAGCATAAGAATCAACTGGTGGAAGGTTTTACGCAAATGTACAATGTGCACAAACTGGTCTGGTTTGAACAGACTTCGGATGTGCGTTCTGCGATTGCAAGGGAAAAGCAGCTCAAAGGCTGGTCAAGAAAGAAGAAAGATTGGCTGGTTGAACAGATGAATCCTACGTGGGGTGATTTGGCAGACAATTGGTATGAAGAGTAAGAGATCCTTCGGCGCGGCTACGCCTTGCTCAGGATGACATTTTTCGGAACGACTCCGGTTCTGTCATTCTGAGCGAGCGTGAGCGAGTCGAAGAATCTCTAATTTTATAAATATTATGAAGAAAAAAACTCCGTGCGTATTTTGCACGGAGTTTTTATGCCAAAAGCTCTTCGTAATTGGTATCCAATATTTCTTTAAGCAGAATAATTTCATCTACGTACAAATGTCTTTGCGCAACTTCCAGCTTTGCCACGGCGCTTCTTGTAATGTCGCATCCGCGCAGCTGCAGGGCACAGGCCAGCTCATCCTGAGTCATATCGGCTTTTTCGCGGAGAGTACGCAGGTTTTTGCCGATTCGTTTTTCTACTTCGTGGTTCATATCATCACTCAATTTTTGCACTTATTTCAGAACAAAATTCTTGACCTTATTATATGGACCTGATATGATGATTTTGCACCTATATAGGTGCAAAACAATGCGGAATGGAAATTTTACCGGTCTTTTGGCCACTCTGATCCGGAAAATTTGGCCATCCTTATTTGTTTTATTTGGGGAATGGTTGCCGCTTTCCTTTCGAGAGCGGCAATCAAGCGGCATTCAAAGTATATAGAGTGCCGCTTGATTGCTATTTTCTGCCCTCGGGCAAAAATGCAAAAGCCGCCTCCTGTTGCCGTCAACGAACAGAAGGAGGTACGATTCCCAATCGTTGACAAAAATCTATTAAGGAGGCCAAAATTATGGCAAAGAAAAGAGTTGCGACGCTCGTTCTGTCCATCGCTTTGCTGCTTGCTGTGACCGTTGGCGGCACCCTCGCGTATCTGACCGATACCGAAACGGATGTCAACGTCATGACGCTGGGCAATGTTGATATTGAGCAGTATGAGTATCAGCGCGCAGAGAAAGATGGTGCCTATACAACTGATACCATCGATAATCAGACCAGCTATGTTCTGGAAGCATTCCAGCAGGATAAGCCCCTGTATCCCATCGTGGGCGATCCGAGCACCGGTGCAGCAGGTTGGGATGATACCATCGTTCGCATGACGCAGGTGGATTCCTATGGTTCCATGCAGGTGTTCGCAGGCAAAAATGCACAGGATAAGTTTGTAACTGTTAAGAACACCGGCAAGACTGCTGCATATGTTCGTACTCTCGTTGCAATCGAGGTCGGTTCTGCAGATCCTGATTTGATTGGTATTTCCTATCATAAGACTTGGACTAAGAATAGTGTTGGTATTGTTGAAATTCAGGGTACCAATTATTATGTGTTTGAGTTTGTCTATGATGGTGCTGAACTGAGCGATGGTTCCTGGAGACATGAGAATGGTATCCTTCCTGCAGGTGATACCACTTATCCCAGCCTTTCTCAGGTTTATCTGAAGTCTGAAGCTACCAACGAAGATATGGTGGCACTTGATGGCAACGGTGATGGCAAACTGAATATCCTTGTTGCATCTCAGGCTGTGCAGGCTGCAGGTTTTGATGATGCACTGACCGCACTGGATGCCGGATTTGATGATATCACTGCTACCAACCATCCTTGGGTTGACGGTTTGTATATTCCCGATCATTATGTAAGCAACCTTGATGAAATG
>JAGAUM010000080.1 GCA_017620795.1 Clostridia bacterium | reverse complement strand
AGCGGCGGCACCAACCGCTTGATTCAGGATGGCGCGACCATGATTTTAAGCGCAGATGACATTTTTTCGCTTTACGAAACACATTTTCACAAGAAACCCAAAAAGGTTTCAATCCCCGACCAATCTCCGGAACTGAGTGGCGTTGCCCAAACGGTTTATGCGCTTTTGGATCGGGACGAAGCGCTGAGTGTGGATGTCTTGTCCGAAAAGACGGGTCTCCCTGTAAGCGTGCTGACCTTGGTTTTAACACAACTGGAGTTGTCGGGGCATATCCTTCGTTTGCCTGGCAACCGCATTGTTCGAAAATAAAGTAAGACCCCATTTGGGGGAAAGGAGAAAGCTATGGCAAATTATCTCATGATTGTAGAGTCCCCTGCCAAAGCAAAAACCATCAAAAAGTATTTGGGCAAGAACTACCATGTTTCTGCCTCTATGGGTCATATCCGTGATTTACCCAAGAGTAAGCTGGGCGTTGATGTGGACCAAGACTTCGAGCCCAACTACATTACCATCTATGGCAAGGGCGATTTGCTCTCCAAACTAAAAAAAGAAGCCAAAGCGGCAGACAAAGTCTTCCTCGCAACCGACTCGGACCGCGAAGGTGAGGCGATTTCCTGGCATTTGGCAACTGCTTTGAATTTGGACGAAGAAAAGAAAGGCTATCGCGTTACCTTTAACGAGATTACCAAGACCGCCGTCCAAAACGCTATTAAAAATCCCCGCGAAATTGACCAGAGTCTGGTCGATGCACAACAGGCACGTCGTGTATTGGATCGCGTGGTAGGCTATAAAATCAGTCCGCTTTTATGGAAAAAAGTCCGCAAAGGCTTAAGCGCAGGTCGTGTGCAGTCGGTTGCAACCCGCTTGATTTGCGACCGTGAGGATGAGATTGAAGCATTTGTTCCTCAAGAATATTGGGAACTGGCGGCAAAACTCTCCAATGGCAAGACCCGTGGCACTTTTGAAGCAAAATTCCATGGCAAGACCAGCAAAATGACTGTCCGCTCTCAAGCAGAGATGGACGCAATTTTAGCAGAACTGCAGTCTGCGTCTTTTGTAGTCGAAACCTTAAAAACAGGCGAGAAGAAGAAATACGCACAACCGCCTTTTATCACCAGCACCCTGCAACAGGAAGCGTCCCGCAAGTTAGGTTTTAATGCTAAACGCACCATGGATGCGGCACAACAGCTGTATGAAGGTGTTTCGGTTGAAGGTCGCGGTCAGGTCGGTCTGATTACCTATATGAGAACCGATTCTTTGCGTATTTCCCAAGAAGCGTTGGCTTCCGCCCGTGATTATATTGCAGCCCATTATGGCATGAACAATCTGCCGTCCAAGCCCAATGTTTATCGCAGTAAAAAGTCGGCACAGGATGCCCATGAAGCCATCCGCCCCTCGGACGTTACCATTACCCCTGAAATGTTGAAAGCAACGGCAACCATTAAGCCTGACCAATATAAGCTTTACAAGCTCATCTGGGAGCGGTTTGTTGCTAGCCAGATGGTTCCTGCAGTTTACGAGGTACAGACCGCGGACATCCGCGCAGGACAGTATCTGTTTAAAGCCAGTGGCTCGAAGGTGGTTTTTGCAGGCTACAGCGCTGTTTATGCAGAGAAAAAGGAAGACGACGAGGACTTGGCAAAGAAACTGTTGCCTGAAATGTCCGTCGGTCAGACGCTGGTATTGGAGAATCTGGCACCCAGCCAGCATTTCACCCAACCGCCTGCACGCTATAACGAGGCAACCTTTATCCGTACTTTGGAAGAGCTGGGCATCGGCCGTCCGAGTACCTATGCCCCCATCGTGACCACAATTTTAAACCGCGGTTATGTGATTCGTCGTGAAAAAATGCTTGCTCCCACCGAATTGGGTCGCTTGGTTAATAACATGATGTGCGAATACTTCCCCGACATTGTTGACGTTGACTTCACTGCAAAGATGGAAGACGAGTTGGACGAGGTCGAAAATGGCACTCTGGAATGGAAGAGCGTGCTTCGGAAGTTCTACGGTCCTTTTGCAGACACCTTATCTAAGGCGGAATCTGAAATCGAGAAAATCAAGATTGAAGACGAAGTGACTGACGTTATCTGCGAAAAGTGCGGACGTAACATGGTCGTGAAAATTGGCAAGTTCGGCAAGTTCTTGGCATGCCCCGGATTCCCGTCCTGTCGGAACTCCAAACCCATTGCCGTCCCTGCGGCAGGTACTTGTCCGCTGTGCGGCAAGGCACTTTTGGTCAAGAAGACCAGAAAGAACAAGAAATACTTCGGTTGCGAGGACAATCCCAAGTGTGGATTTATGACCTGGGATGAGCCGATGAACGAAGCTTGCCCCACTTGCGGAAAAACCCTCTTGAAGAAGTTGTCAGGTAAGCCTCGCAAGATTGTTTGTTCTAACGAGTCTTGCGATTACGAGCGTCCTTTAAAATCGACCAAGAAAAAAGAGGAAAACGAATGACCGTCACCGTTGTCGGCGCAGGTCTGGCAGGAAGCGAAG
The DNA here is from genome assembly GCA_017620795.1 of Clostridia bacterium. Lineage (GTDB taxonomy): Bacteria > Bacillota > Clostridia > RGIG8785 > RGIG8785 > RGIG8785. Next base: position 3,441 of record JAGAUM010000080.1, on the reverse strand, counting down.
CCGCTTGGCAGTTAGCGGAGCGGGGCATCTCTGTCCGCCTGTGCGAGCAGAAACCGAGAATTTATAGTCCTGCTCATACCCGTCCCACTTTTGCGGAGCTGGTATGTAGTAATTCTTTGCGTTCCGATCGCTTGGAAAACGGCGTCGGCTTGTTAAAAGCCGAGATGCGGAAGCTGAACTCGCTGATTATGCGTGCAGCCGATGCCACCCGTGTCCCTGCAGGAGGAGCTTTGGCAGTGGACCGTGATGGGTTTTCCCAAGCGGTTACCGAAGCCATCTTAAACCACCCCAACATCACCGTTGAGGAGGGGGAAATCACTGAAATCCCCGAAGGTCCTTGCATCATTGCCAGCGGTCCTTTGACTCAAGGCAAGTTATGGGATGCCATTGGCGCATTTTTAGGCAGCGAGTACCTTTATTTTTACGATGCGGTTGCTCCTATTGTCCGAGAGGACACCATCGATTTTGAAAAAGCCTTCTGGGCGGCACGCTATGACCGTGGGGAGGCAGATTATATCAACTGTCCCATGTCCCGTGAAGAATATCAGGCATTTTACGAAGCGTTGATTTCCGCAGAGTGTGCGCCGCTGCATCAGTTTGAGAAGCAACTACACTTCGAGGGGTGCATGCCGGTGGAAGAGCTGGCACGCCGTGGCGAGCAGACCTTGTTGTTTGGCCCCTTAAAGCCTGTGGGTTTAAAAGACCCCAAAACAGGGAAGGAGCCTTATGCGGTAGTACAGCTTCGCCAGGACAATGGCGAAGGCACCCTGTTTAACATCGTTGGATTCCAGACTCACCTGAAATTTGGCGAGCAGAAGCGCGTATTTTCTATGATTCCAGGACTGGAACATGCCGAGTTTGAGCGGTATGGCGTGATGCATCGCAACACTTACATCCATTCACCCACCAAGATGTGTCCCACCTATCAGACCCAAGCGCGTTCTGACCTCTTCTTTGCGGGGCAGATTACGGGTGTTGAAGGGTACGTGGAATCGGCGGCATCGGGGCTGGTTGCAGGCATCAATGCGGCACGTCTGGTTTCGGGTCAGGAACCCTTAACCTTCCCCATTGAAACCGCCCATGGCGCGATGGCGCACTATATCACCCATTGCGTGACCAAGAACTTTCAGCCGATGAACATGACTTTCGGCTTGCTACCCGGCTGGCCCGAACGGATTCGGGACAAGGCGGAGCGGTATCGCAAAATATCCAACCGCGCATTAGAAGCTTTAGATGCGTTCATTGCAGAAAAAGAACTATAAAAAAACGACCCTTTCGGGTCGTTTTTTGTTATTCTGCTTTGGATTCTGCAATCACCTTTTCGGCAACATTGGGCGGAGCCTCTTGATACCGCTCAAAGGTCAAAGAGAACTTGCCGATGCCTTGGGTGATGGAGCGCAGGTCGGTAGCATAACGGTGCATTTCTGCCATGGGCACTTCTGCAGTGATTTCCTGCAGGCCTTTTTCGTTATGTTCCATACCCAGTACCTGTCCGCGACGCTTGTTTAAGTCACCGATGATGTCACCCATGTACTTTTCGGGGACGGTGACAACGGCACGGCCGATAGGCTCTAACAAAACAGGAGAGGCTTCTTCCAAGCCCTTCTTATAAGCCAGTCCTGCGGCAATCTTGAACGCCATTTCCGAGGAGTCAACGGGATGGTAAGAACCATCTACCAAAGTGGCTTTCAAGCCCACAACGGGGTAGCCAGCTAAAACACCCTTCTGGATGCACTCTAACAAGCCTTTTTCAACGGCAGGGAAGTAGTTCTTGGGAACTGATCCACCGAAAATCTTTTCTTCAAAGACGAAGTCGTCCGAACCCGAGGGTTCAAACTCAATCCAGACATGACCGAACTGACCGTGACCACCCGACTGTTTCTTGTGTTTGCCTTCTACCTTGACCTTTTTGCGAAGGGTCTCGCGGTAAGCAACACGGGGGTCAATCAGCTCGACCTCAACGCCGAACTTGCTCTTTAACTTGCTGGTGATAACGTCTAAGTGCTGTTCGCCAACACCCGAAACCAGCATCTGCTTGGTTTCTTTGTTATTAGAGACCTTAAAGGACGGATCTTCATCCATCAGCTTGGTCAGACCTGCGCTGATTTTTTCTTCGTCGCCTTTTGCCTTGGGCAGAATTGCCATGGACAGAACGGGCTCGGGGAATTCAACAGCAGGCAGAGTCAAAACGCGCTTTTCAGAGCAGAGGGTGTCGCCCGTCTTGGCACCGGGAAGCTTGCCGACGGCGCCGATGTCGCCTGCGGTCAGCTCGTTGGTTTCAATCTGCTTCTTGCCACAGAGGTAGAAGAGCTTGCCCATCTTGACCGGTTCGCCCGTGCGGACATTTAAGACGGTCTGGTCTGCTTTTAAGGAGCCTGCATAGGCTTTGATGTACGAAATTTTGCCCACGTAGGGGTCGGCAACGGTCTTAAAGACCAAGCCTGCGAAGGGATCCTCTGCATGGCAGGGGAGCTCTTGCTCTTCGCCACCGATATCGGCTTTGATTAGATTGCCTTCATCGGGCGAGGGCAAGTATTTAACGATGGCATCCAATAAGGTCAGAATACCGACGTTTTCAGTAGCGGAGCCTGCATAGACAGGCGTAACCGTACCTTCTTTGATACCTGCGCGCAGGGCTTTTTTCAACTCGTCGTCGGTAAACGGCTCATCATTGAAGAATTTTTCCATCAGTGCATCGTCGGTGGAAGCGACCGCTTCGTTCAACATATCACGAATGGGCGAAAGCTTTTCAATCAGGTGTGCGGGCGGGTCGCTACGGACCAGCTTGCCGTCCTGACGAACATGGGCGTGCATGTTGATAACGTTAACATAGCCAATTAGCTTACCGTCTTCCATCAGCGGATATTCCAGCGGTGCGACGGTTTTGCCAAAAACTTCACGGAGCTGATCCAAAACTTTTTCGAAATCAGCATGGTCTGCGTCCAGCTTGTTCACAAAGAACGCTTTGGCAAGACCCAGTTCGGTTGCTCGTGCGTATGCCAGCTCGGTTCCGACGGATACACCCGATTTACCCGAAACGACAATCAAAGCAGAGTCGGCAACACGGAGTGCCTCCAACTGTTCTCCGACGAAGTCGAAATAGCCGGGAGTATCTAAAATATTCACCTTCGCCTGGTTCCATTCCAACGGCGCAACTGCCGTGGCGACCGAGACTTTGCGGCGAATTTCTTCGGGGTCGTGGTCGGTGGTCGCCGTACCGTCGGTTACTTTACCCATACGGTCGATGACGCCAGCGTTTAACAGCATCGCTTCTGCCAGAGAGGTCTTTCCGGCATGGCCATGCCCGATTAAGCATACATTGCGGATGTTGTCGACAGAGTATTGTTGCATTGTTTACGTCCCCCTTTACATTATGAGATGCGAAAGCAGTCTCTTTATTATACATTATAAACAATTTGTTCCTCATTTGCAAGAACTTTT
>JAGAUM010000079.1 GCA_017620795.1 Clostridia bacterium | reverse complement strand
ATTGCGCCCTATCTCATGACCTCGGTAGACATCGATGCTACCCTTGCCAAAGAGGAACGAAACGCACTGCTCTCCCTGCTCTCTAATGGCAGTTGGACCATCTATGGCGGTCATGGCGCCCCCATTGAAATATAAAAAAGGCATCCAAACGGATGCCTTTTTTTAACGCCCTTTATATTCTGCTTTCAAGATTTCTGCCATTTCTTCAGGGGATTCTTTGCATCCGCCTGCCAACCACATTTTGATAATGGCATTGATTCCGCTTCTGAAAAAGGCAATATGATAGTCAATATGCTTGTTGTCAAAATCCTGCTCGGCTCGGGCGATGTCATAAACCATGCCCTGATGCTGTTCGTCATACCCTAACTTAAAGTAGGTCTGATAAAAGAGCGGATTATCTTTGATGTGCTTAAACATGGTCACCGCTCCGTAAGACTCCCGCCCTTGTTCTTCTTTGAACTGAGCACTGAAATCCTGCTCTAAGTGCTCCCGAATCTTGTCCGCCAAATCGTATATATCAATAAAATTAGCATAAAAAGTACTGCGGTTTAATCCTGTCATCTTGCAGATGTCCGAAACGGAAATCTCTTTTAACTCCCGATCTTGTAGCAAAGAAACAAAAGCCTTTTCAATCTTTTCTACCGATTCCCGACGCCGTTTATTATTCTTGGTATTCATGGTTTCTCCTCATTATTCCAACACTTGTTGTGAAATTGATGATTGTTTTTTTATTCTGAAACGATTATACTACAATTGCATTAACAAGACAAGTGTTGTTTTAATGAAAGGAGTAAAAAATGAAAAAAAGCAGTTTTATGGCACTGGTTTTAGGCACCATCAGCGGTGTGCTGTTCGCGCTGGGCATGTGCATGGCTCTGCTTCCCGAGTGGAACGCGTTCACGGGTGGTATCATTTTAGGTTGTGTCGGCTTGGGGTTGGGGTATCTTACTTGGATTTTGTGGCGCACCATGGAGCATAAGCCGCCCATCCGCATCAATGGCAAGACGGTTTTACTGGTTTTGTACATCGTTCTTTCGGCGTTGGTTTTCGGTGGTGGTATGTGCTTGTGTCTGGTGCTGGAAAACATTTTAGTCGGCACCTTAATCGGCTTGGTCGGCATCCTGTTACTCTTGGGCTTGATTCCCATGACCAAGGGTCTTAAATAATGGACCGCCTATGTCGCCGTACAGGCTGGAGCCTTTCTTTCAATCTGGCTTATGGCGTGCTTAACGGGGTGATGGGGTTTGTGACCCATTCCTGGTGGATGATTACCCTTTGTGTTTACTATATCTTATTAAGCGTCATGCGTTATGCGACCCTGCGAATCCGTGAGGCGGATCGGTTCATCCGTCGTTTTTGCGGAGGATTGCTGATTGCCCTGTCGGTGAGTCTGATTGGCACAACCGTTCTGTCGGTGGTTACCGACCGCGGGGTTCGTTATCATGAAATCATGATGATTGCCATTGCCCTTTACGCCTTTACCAAAATTGTTTTGTCTATTATTCATTTGGTCAAAGCGAAAAGGTCGGATTCCGAAACCTTGCATATCCTGCGGAACATCGGCTTTGCCGATGCGCTGGTATCCATCTTTTCCCTGCAACGGTCGATGCTGGTCACCTTTGAAGGAATGACCGCTGAAAACATCCGTTTAATGAACCTGTTGACAGGTGCAGGGGTCTGCCTAATGGTCTTTTTATTGGGCATCAACTTAATGGGAGGGAGGTGTGTAGAGATGGCAAAATCCAAACTGGTCAAAGCAAACGAAAAGATTGCCGAGACGGTGGTCAAAGGCTATAAAGCCGTAGAAAACGCCGTGGTCGGAGGCTATACCAAAGTAGAGGACCGCTTCGTGGAACAATACCTGACCCGCGACGGGGAAACGGTAGAAGAAGCCAAAAAGCGTCTTAAAGAAAAAGAGTAATAAAAAAGAGTGCTAATTTCAGCACTCTTT
>JAGAUM010000078.1 GCA_017620795.1 Clostridia bacterium | reverse complement strand
TCCTGACTGAAGCACTCCGTTTAAAGGACGCAACCAACGGTGCTTTTGACATTCGGTTAGGACGCCTTTCCGACCTTTGGAATCAGGAAACCTTACCCGATGCCAATGCTGTTTTAAACGCCTTAAAAGAAGCCCAAGACACCCAGATTGTCATTGACGGAACGACCGTTACCCTTACAGGCAAGGGGCAGTTGGACCTGGGCGGTATCGCCAAAGGCTATGTGACCGACCGCTTGGCAGAGCTGTTCCATAGCGAAGGTTGCGAATCGGCACTCTTAAACTTGGGCGGGAATGTCTATTGCCTCGGCACCAAGCAAGGAAAGCCTTTTCGGGTAGGCATTGACACCTTAATGGACCAACCCGACCCTCCCGTTCTTGCACTGTCGAATCAATGTGCCGTAACGGCTGGGGTGAACCAACGGTATAAAATCATCGATGGGGTCCGTTACCATCATATTTTAGACCCCCAAACAGGCGCGCCTGCCAAGACCGACCTTCTTTCTGCCACCATCGTTGCAGACTCTGCCACTTTGGCGGATGCCCTGTCCACCGCCTGCATCGTTTTGGGGCAAAAAAAAGCCGAAGAACTGTTAAAACAGTTCCCCGACGTTTCAGCGGTGTTGGTTTCGGAAAACGGGACGGTTACCACTGTCCGAGACCCACTTTTTGTTAATTCTGCACAAAAATAGCAGGTTATAAAAGTGATTATCGTACAAAAAACGAATTGCAAAAAGGATGGAAATGTCGTATTATAAAGATACACCACACAATACTTTTTCATTTCCCCCTCTCCTTTTTTATATTGGAGACAAAACCGAAAGGTTTTAAGATAGGCTCAAGCTTTTGAGCCTATCTTTTTTTGTCTGAAAAAGCGCGCAAGACCCCCATGACACAAAAACCCGTCAGCACCCCAAAGACCGTTCCTCCCAACAAAAGAGCAGGGGCATAGCCCATGGGGGCAAGGCTTTGGGTCAGGACACAGGCGACTATCAGTTGACCCATGTTATGTAAGACACTACCGATAACGCTGACCCCCAGTACCGAAAAGACTCGGCGGCTCAGGGTCATGCCCAGCCACGCAAGGAAGCTTCCCAGTAAGCTGTAAAGCATCCCCACAGGGTTGCCGAACAAGAAGGCAGTCAGCACCGCTTTTAAGACTGATAACCCCAAAGCGTAGCGTGCGTTTATGCGATAAAGCGCCAAAAGCACTGTGATATTTGCCAGACCCAGTTTTAGCCCAGGGATGGCAGGCAGGTGGAAAAAGAGGGCTTCTATATACCCCAAAACCAGTGCCACTGCCAATAGGACTGCAGTGGTTGCGATTCGTTTACTCATGGCGTCCTCCTAATAGGTCACAGTGTCGGTGCTATCGGACTTAGAAAGAACCTGCACGCTTAAGCGATAAGGCAGACATAAAATAAGCTGGTTCCCCTTGGAAATGGGCAGGGCACGGACGCAGTCCTGACCGACACAGTCGCTTTTTATAACCGATACTTGTTGATTTTCAATCTTTAGGGTGTGATGGGGCAGAAAAACCGTCTGCGGTTCGTTTAAGGAATAGGTGCCGAAAACCGCTCCGTCAAGGGTGACTTGGACGGTCTCGCCCGTGGTGGAGCAGCCATGCAAGAGCCCCCAAAGCAATAACGAAAGTAAAACGATTCCGCCGATTAAAATCCAATCTTTTTTCATACTAAAACTCCTTTTTTCCATTATATCACAATCGACACAAATGGGTCAATTCCCCTTGACAAAAAGGAGATATTTTTATAGAATAGAACTAACCTTAAAAGGAGGTTATGATGATGAGTAACAAAGAAGCAGTAATCCGTCCTTTTATGGAGGGCGACCGCGACATGGTCAATGAATTCTTTGACCAGATGGGACCTGAGACGGTCTTCTTTTTCAACACCTATGACGGCAATCGGAACTTTGCCCTGCGGTTTTGGAACAAAGAGGACGAGGAGGTCAAAAACTTCCGTTATTTCGCTGCCACCGAAACACAGGAAGACGGCAGTGAGCTGATGGTGGGTTATGTCTTTTTGACCCGCTTACATACCAAAATGCCCGGGTTTGGCATTGCGGTCCGTGACGGGTACAAGGGCAAGAGCATGGGCAGACGGCTGACCCAGCACGCCATTGACTATGCCAAGGCGCACGGCTGTGGCGGCATCACCTTAATGACCCATTTTGCCAACATCCGCGGTCAGGCGCTCTATCAAAAGATGGGCTTTGAAAAACTGGGACAGGCAAACTGTGGAAGCGAGTTTATCTACATTCTGCGTTTCCCGAATAACTGACAGGAGGATTTACCAATGAGTGAAGCAATCATTCGCCCCTTTTTGGAGGGCGACCGTGACATGGTCAATGAGTTCTTTGACCAGATGGGACCTGAAACGGTATTCTTTTTCAACACCAATGACTGCAACCGCAACTTCGCACTGAAGTTCTGGAACGAAGCAGGCACCGACAGTGTCAATAACACCTGCTACTTTGCCGCAACCGAAAAGCAGGAAGACGGCAGTGAGCTGATGGTAGGCTACGTCTTTTTGTGCGAGCTGGACAAGAAGGTGCCGTGGTTGGGCATCGCCGTCCGTGACGGATACAAAGGCAAGCATATGGGCAAGCGTCTGATGGACACTGCCCGCCAGTGTGCGATTGAGCACAACTGCGGTGGTATCCTCTTAACCACCCACTTTGCCAACACCCGCGGTCAGGGCTTGTACCAGAAGATGGGTTATGAGAAGTTAGGTCAGCATACCTGCGGTAGTGAGTTCTTGTACTTGCTCCGCCTGCCTCAGGAATGATGGGCAAGTTCGTGCGTCCGATTGCGTGGGTTTTGGCGCTGGCTTTGGCGTTTTCTTTGGTGGGCTGCGGTGAGGACCCCGTCACCACACCCGTGGATGCCCCCGTGGTAGACGAGCCGGGTGCAGATACCCCCATAAGCCCTGTTGTCGGACAGTTCCAATCCACCGTACGACCCTATGCGGTCATGATTGACAATGACGATCAGAACGCACGCCCCCAAGCTGGAGTGGAAGATGCGTATCTGGTCTATGAAATGATGGTTGAAGGTGGTGCCTCCCGCATGATGGCGTTCTTCCGCGATGTGGATACTGCCAAAATCGGGCCTGTCCGCTCCTCCCGTCATTATTTTCTGGACTATGTAATGGAGCATGATGCCATTTACGTCCATTTCGGTTGGAGTCCCCGTGCCCAGTCGGATCTGGAGAGTCTGGGACTGGACAAAATCAACGGCGTGTTAGGCAGCGACGGAGACATTTACTGGCGCGAACGGAAGTTTGCCGGAGACTGGCACAGTGCCTACACCTCCATTGCCAAGATTAAAGCCAAGGCGGATGCCAAATGCTTTAAGACCGAGGGCAAGGCGGCAAACATTCCCATGCAAGAGCAGTTCGCCGTACCCCAAGGCACCGACCATGGGGATATCCGCCTGACTTACAGCGGTTCTTATCGGGTTGGGTATGTCTTTGATGCCGAAACCAACACCTACAAGCGCTACATCAACGGTGGCGCACACACCATGCAAAGCGGTGTACAGTTAGCTCCCACCAATGTCATTGCGCTGGAGGTGGCCAATTTCCCCTTGGGTGACGGGTCTGCCCGTCAGGACCTGACTACTGTCGGTTCAGGCAAGGGTGTTTATTTCACGGCAGGGAAGGCACAGCCCATTACCTGGTCGAAAGCATCCCGCTCGGCAGATACCAAGTACACGTTAGAAGACGGCTCGGCATTGACTTTAAACCCGGGTCAGACCTTTGTACAACTGGTTCCCCCAGGAAACATTTCTTACTAATTAAAGAGCCTACCCAAACGGGTAGGCTTTTTTCTACTTGAAATACCAGTTTAACTGGTGTATAATGGGCAGGAGAGGATTATATTATGGACACTTTATTTTTATCTGCAACTGAACAAGGGATTCTGTCCGCTGCCGAGACCATCCGTCGCGGCGGTCTTTGTGCTCTGCCCACCGAAACGGTCTACGGGCTGGGTGCCAACGGCTTTGACTCACAGGCGGTGAAGAACATCTTCCTTGCCAAAGGTCGCCCGCAGGACAACCCTTTAATCTTACATATTGCTGATTGGTCGCTGCTAGAAGAACTGGTAGAAGAAATTCCGCCCCTTGCCAAAAAGATGGCGGATGCGTTCTGGCCAGGGCCTTTGACCATGATTTTCAAGCGCAAGGCTTGCGTGCCCGATGCAGTGACGGCAGGGTTGGACACTGTTGCCATTCGGATGCCCTCCGACCCTGTGATGCGCGCGGTTATTTTACAGGCAGGAGTGCCCATTGCCGCCCCCAGTGCCAACCGCTCGGGCAAGCCCAGTCCCACAACGGCAAAGCATGTCTTGGACGATTTAAACGGACGCATCGACCTGATTTTAGACGGTGGCGCGTGCGACATCGGCTTGGAATCCACCATTGTGAATCTGGCAAGCACTCCCCCTGCTCTCCTCCGCCCTGGTG
>JAGAUM010000077.1 GCA_017620795.1 Clostridia bacterium | reverse complement strand
GCGGAAGCCTTCGGGGTCTACCACATTACCTGCACCGACCTTGACAGCGTCACCGTACTTGTCACGGATGAACTTCAAGGTGCGTGCCTGCCACTCGGAATAACCCTCGGACGAGTCGATACACAAAATGTCTGCGCCTGCATCGACCAGAGCAGGAACACGGGTCTCATAGTCGTGCGTATTGATACCTGCACCAACGCAATAACGCTTCTGCGCGTCCAACAACTCTAAAGGATTGCCTTTGTGAGCATCATAGTCCTTGCGGAATACGATGGAGGACAGACGGCCGTTCTTGTCGATGATGGGCAGAGAGTTTACTTTGTTATCCCAGATAATATCATTAGCGTCTTTTAAGGAGGTGCCTTCTTCCGCCCAGATGAGCTTTTCAAAGGGGGTCATGAACTCTGCAACCTTGGTGGAGGGGTCCATGCGGGAAACGCGGTAGTCACGGCTGGTGACCAAACCGACCAGCTTGCCCTCGGCAGTGCCGTCCTCGGTAACTGCAACGGTGGAGTGACCGGTCTGCTCTTTCAGCGCCAACAGCTCAGCTAAGGTCTGGTCGGGACGGATGTTGGAATCGCTCTTAACAAAGCCCGCCTTATGGGTCTTGACACGCTTGATCATTTCCACTTCCTGCTCAATCGTTTGAGAGGAGTAGAGGAAGGACAAACCGCCCTCGGTTGCCAGTGCAATCGCCATGCGATCGTCGGAAACCGACTGCATGATGGCGGAAACCATCGGGATGTTGATGGAGAAGGGGGACTCTTCACCCTTCTTGAATTTTGCCAAGGGTGTTCTTAAGGACACGTTGGCAGGAAAGCACTCCGAGGAGGAGTAACCGGGAACTAACAGATACTCGTTAAATGTGCGGGAGGGTTCTTCAAAAAAGTAAGCCATGTTTTTTCTCCTTTCGAATTATACATTAAAGCGGAAGAGGACAACGTCCCCGTCCTGCATTACATACTCTTTACCTTCCGAACGCATCAAGCCGCGTTCTCTTGCAACTACCGCACTGCCGCAATCAACCAGGTCGGAGAACGCAATAACCTCGGCACGGATAAACCCACGCTCAAAATCACTGTGAATCTTACCTGCCGCCTGAGGTGCTTTGGTTCCGCGGGTGATGGTCCATGCACGAACTTCTTCGGGACCACCCGTTAGGTAGCTGATTAAGCCCAAAAGCTCATAGCCTGCCTGAATCAGTCGATCCAGACCCGACTTGTCCAAGTGCAGGTCCTCTAAAAATGCTGCTTTTTCCTCGGCATCCAAATCGGCAATGTCTTCTTCAATCTTGGCACAGATGGTCAGTACCTTCGAGCCTTCGGCTTCCGCGTAGGCATTGACCCTTGCCACAGCTTCATTGGTCTCAATCCCAGCCATGAAGTCCGCCTCCGAAAGGTTTGCCGCGTACAGCACCGGTTTTTGGGTGAGCAGGCACATTTCCTTTAAGATGGGTTCTTCCTCAGGGGTGTAAGTAAGGCTTCTTGCCGACTGCTCGTTGGCTAACGCCCCTTCAATCTTTTCCAGTAACGCCAGCTCTTGAGCAAACTTCTTGTCGCCCGACTTCATCATTTTTTTGGTGCGCTCAATGCGTTTGGTGACAGTTTCCAAGTCCGCCAACACCAATTCCAAATTAATGGTCTCAATATCCCGAATCGGGTCGATGCAACCGTCCACGTGTACGATGTTCGGGTCCTCAAAGCAACGGACCACATGAACAATGGCGTCTACCTCGCGAATATGGGATAAGAACTTGTTTCCCAAGCCCTCGCCACGGCTGGCACCTTTGACCAGACCTGCAATATCAACAAACTCGATGGTTGCAGGGGTGTATTTCTTCGGATCGTACAGCTTGGCTAGAAAGTCCAGTCGTTCGTCCGGTACATCAACGATTCCCACATTGGGTTCAATAGTACAAAACGGGTAGTTTGCCGATTCGGCGCCTGCGCGGGTAATGGCATTAAACAACGTGCTCTTGCCGACATTGGGCAACCCAACAATTCCCAACTTCATCTGCTGTGTCCCTCCATAGTAGGTTATTTTTTATATTATACACGCATTTTCCCCTTTGTGCAAGTATTTTTGACAAACAAAATCAATTGTGCTAAAATAAGTTTACGAAAAGTTTATTTTTTGAACATAAACCCTTCACGAACTTGTGATAAAATCAAAAAAGATAGGAGGCGACCCTTGTGAGTGAACCCTTAAAAGTTTTGGTCGTAGATGACGATTCGAATATTGGTGAGCTGTTACGGCTCTATTTAGAAAAGGAAGGCTATGCCGTTACCGTTTTAAAAGACGGGAACCACCTGATGGACACCTTCCGTGAAGATGGTTTTTGTCTGGCACTTTTGGACATCATGCTCCCTGGCAAAGACGGCTATCAGCTGCTTCGCGAAATCCGTCAGGTCAGCGATATTCCTGTCATGATGCTCACCGCCAAAGGTGAAACCTTTGATAAGGTCTTAGGCTTG
>JAGAUM010000076.1 GCA_017620795.1 Clostridia bacterium | reverse complement strand
ATCTGTGCGGCAACATAAGAGTTGTACCAGTAACCGTCCTTGGGCCAATAGCCGGTCAGGTCAATGGTACCGTCCTTGGGAGCAGTGAAGGTCTGGGAGATGCCGCGGGCGTTATGCCAGTCGCGGTTGGACTTTCCGCTTTCCCAGTTGGAAGCACCGTTGATGGACAGGTAGATGGCGCCGGTGGGGTCCATGCGGGGTGCGAAGTGCTGAATGGAATAACGGTGGTCTGCAAGGATGGAGAAGCTATCACCACAAGCAGGGTCTTTGTAAGTGGGGAGGAATTTACCATCTAAGGTATAGCCCTCGACCGAGACGACTGCATTGGAAATGGTGTTTTGAGACGGGTACAAGGTATAGGAGTTGGGGTTTGCATCCTCGCCGCTTAAGTTCTGGACAGTGGTAGCGAATGCCCACAGGCCGAACTTACGGACACCGCCGTCGGTTGCAGTAACGGTCATAACAACGGGGGTACCCATAGAAGCCTGATCACGAACAGAAGACAGGGTTGCTGCGCCAGTCTTGGACGGAACGGTTGCTCCGTCTTTTGCACCTTGGGTGCCGCCTGCTTCGGTGAAGGTGTGGCTCGCCAGTGCGCGGATTCTACCGTTACCCAAGTACTCGAACTTGGTGGGATCGCTGATGGTAACCGTTGCGTTTTTCCAAGTATCGGTGATGCCCAAATCAACCACGCCGTAGATGGCGCGTTCTGCCGCATTGGAGTAATAGGGCAGGATGAAAGCTTCGTCCATTTCATAGGACATTTCGGACAGGTCGAAGATATCATAGCCACCCTCGAAGGTTGCTTGGGTGTTGGACAGGGGCTGGACATAGACCTCTGTGCTCTGGGTGAAGCGCGGTTCGTCACCATTGGCGGAGGACATGTCAGGACTATAGTATTCAGCAGTTACAATGACGGGGGTACCGCCGATGTTGAACTTGCCATTCAAAGCGTATACGCCAGGGGTTGCAGTAGCACGAAGAATGCCTGCTTCGTCTTCCAGAACATACTCGATGGTGCCTTGTGCCTGATTGTTCCCCAAGGTGGTGGACAGGTCAATTGCCTCGACGGTAGGATAGGTGACGATATAGCTTTCCTCATAAGGAGTCATGGGGTTGGTGGTGAAGAGCTCATCATCGGGACCGAACTGCTCGGTGTAGTTCATGGTCAGGTAGTCGATTGCATAGTCAGTATTACCTGCGCCATAGGGTGCGAAGCGAAGAACGATCTGGTCGCCCTTTTCAACGCGGACATAGCCTTCGGTATGAGTCGGCAAGCTGGTTGCACCGTAGCCGTTGGGGAGAATGCCCCATCCACTGACATATTCAGCAGGAACAGCCGGAGCGCCTGCAAGGTGCGGAACCCAGTCTACTTTCGTTTCTGCCGCCAAGGGATAAATGGCAGTCATGGTGCCGTCAGCGGCAATCTTATCCATACGATAAAGAACAGCGTTGGCATTGCGGGCGCTTAAAAGCATCTGGGGGTTGATAACGCCTGCGCGAGGTGCCTTGAACACGACCGCCTGATTGCGGATCATACCAACAGCAGAGCACCAACCCAGTGCAGAAGATCCATAGTAGTTATGGTTGCCGTTGGTAAAGGAATGGAAGTTATAGCCGATAGAGCCGGTGGAACCGTTGGGGTCAGAGCAGTACAGGCCAGATGTTGCGTCGGTTGCCACGTTGTTGTTGGTCATAATCCAGCTCATGATAGGAGTTCCGTTTTTAACTGCAGAAGCAGTGTCCTCGTAAGCGCGGTTTGCAGCGCCGTAACGAACCAGCTGATTAAAGCGGTTTAAGGGGCTGCCGTACTCACCCAAGGTGTAGTAGCCGACTGTCCAGATGCCGGAGCCGTCGTTTGCCATGGCAGGGGTCTGGCCACTGGCTGGGTATTGGTAGTCGGCAGTGTAGGTGTCGGTAGTGGAAAAAAGTTCGCCCAGGTCATAGACCATAATCAGCTCTTTAAAGCTTGCAGTGATAGTCTGGGTTGCACCCTCGTATTCTACCGTGACAGTGGTTTCAGTGCCGTCAACATAATCTTCGGACAACGTGTAGATGCCGTAGTCGGCAGTTTCGGTCAGAACGGAACCATCCACCGTGATGGTGGCATCAAGGGGCAGACAGATATAGTCACTTAAATTTACGAGACGGTCGTCTGCGCGATAGTCCAAAGCAACTTCGTTTTCGATTTCGGTGAGATAGCTTAAGGTGTAGTAGTTTAAGTTAAAGGTTGCGCCTTTACCAGCAGGTCCAACTGCAGCAAAGCGCAGGACGAGCTTATCGCCCTCCTCCACCCAGATTGCTTCAGTATCAAAGGTGGTGCGCTGGGCAGGGATGGTTTTCCAACCGTCTCTCCACTTTTCAGGAACGGTAACGTCCGCGTCAGGAGTAACGATGGAGGTGGTCATTTCATCAACCGTGGGATAGACCATGGTCAACGTGCCCTGAGCGTCTTGTCTGTACAGCTTGAAAACCGCGTTGGTGCTACCCGAGATTTTTAAGACGGGCTTTACCAAACCAGCCTTGGGTACCGTGAAAACAGCTGCCGGATGAACGGAGCCGGTGTTCTGATAACCCAAAGAGGAGTTGTTCTTGGTCATGGCGTTGTTAAAACCATAACCCAAAGAACCGGTATAGGAGCCGGGGTCGTTTACAGCGTAACCACCGTCACCATAGACAGTAGGGGAACCGCCCTGCCAGTGGTGGATCAGCTCGGTCGTGCCTAAAGCAACTCGACCTGCGTGGTTATGCCAAACCATCTGGGGGTAACGGGTAAGGTCTTTTCCGGCAGACTCCGCATTGTTGGGGTCTAACAGTAAAGCACCTGCTTTATCGTCTTCGTATGCACGGCAAAAGCTATTCATGCGGTTTAAGTAGCCATAGGCATCAAAGGCGTCATAGCCGCTACCGTTGCTGTAAGAGCCTACCTGCCAGTAGTCGCTGCCTTTTGCGGGCATGGCGTTGGGGTAGTCTACAACTGCATCGCCCGTAAACTCATAGTCTACGGCATAGGCTTCTGCCAGGTCAAAGGTGTCGGGAATGACCACAGGGGTCTCTTCCTCTACCGCTTCACCCTCTGCAAATACAAAGGGGACGCAGGAGAAGACCATAGCCAGAGCCAGGATGAGAGATAAAACTTTTTTCATTCTTCTTCCTCCTTCATTTAACCAAAAACGCGGGCCTTTTTGAATAAAGACAAAAAGGCAGTTTTCGTTATACAATTATATTAACCTAAAACAGCAACAAAATCAAGTGTTTTTGTAATATTTTTGTATTTTTTTTAGGAGAAAATCAGACAATAAAAAACCACTCCGAAAGACATATCGTTTGGAGAAACGAGTATGAGAATGAAGAAATTGGAATTTCTGTCTTTCGGGGTGGCTGTGAAGTAAAAACTTTCAAGTTCTTACATTTCACGAAGGCTATTATACTCCTTCTTTGTAAGATTGTCAAGATTTACATTTAAAAAAGTCCGCACAAGGCGGACTTTTCTTAATCAACAATTTCAAAGGTCATGCTAGGCTGCTCGCGGTGGACATCGTCAAAGACCGATAAGATTTTAGGGATTTCAATCTCCAACAAATCTTTGGGTAGATGCTTTAATCCTTTAATTCTGATATGCAAGCAATCAACGATATAGGGTGTTAGCAAATCCCAAAGTGCATCTGAGTTCTTGCCGTAATAATTAGGAAACCCAAAGGTTTCTTTTAAAACGGTATGTAATTCCCACCAGGTCTTGCAATGAGTCACATCCAATGTCAATACATCAACCCGCTTGCCGTTGATTTCCATGGGAACCGTTTTAATTTCATGATAATCCAGTTCCCACTTTTCGTCATAATAGAAATCCAAATGTTGATACGCTTCTTTCCTTTTGACAATTTCAACCGTAACGTTCTCTGCCGTTTCGGTCAAATCGTTAAAAAATAGTACCACTTCCCTAGCATCGGGTATCAATGTTTCGGGAAGATTTTCAAGGTATGCCAATTGAATATGCAATCGTTCTCCCGGGTAGGTCCGAATCCAATCGGTGCCAGCCTTTACCAGTTGCTGAATATCCTCTTTGGTTTTGCACTGCTCAAAGAGAAGAATCTTTATTCTCACAGTATCCCCTCCTTAACAATTTCAACAAATGTATCATAATGGTCGTAGGTTACAAACACCAAACCATCATTGGAGAATAAGATTCTCTCAGCGTTTCTTTTCCCCTTCGTGTAATTGATATCTGCTTCATACCAGATACGTCCATCTTTTTTGGGTAACTTGCCATTCTCATTTCTATATACCCCTTTTGTCAGCATTTTCCCGAGTGCGAATTCCGAAAGATTTTTGCCTGGTTTCCAACCTAAGTTTTCAGCTCTCGTTCTTGAGATGTAATAATTCGGCAACATCCCATATCTTATCAAAAGGTAATCTGCACCCTGCTCCCCATTTTGAGTAGCATAACCTGCCAATAGAGTATCCATTGCCTCGATGGTACAACGACAATGTTCGTGAAGCGGTGGATGAGGGTCTGCCGCTTCATCTATTTTATATATTGTACCATTTTGATTCTTACATGGCAAGCATATTTTGCCGTCTGTAAGTGCATACCATCTTTTGAATCGTGTACTTTTTCCGCGTATCATGTTCACTCCACGGTGACGCTGCCGCTGTCGGCATCCCACAAGACAGTATGACCTAAGGTTTCGCAGAGGGCACGAAGCGGAACATAAGTGGTGTTGTCCCAAAGCCTGGTGGGAAGGTGAGAGACTGTGTCCCCCAAAAAGAGTAACGGATCGGCGTGCAAGGATGCCTTAAAGGCAGTCCATAACGCAGGGGTGTCCAGCATGGTGGCAGGACAGTGCTTGCCACTGACATCGTAATGGCGGAGCACATTGGCGGCAGGAATCCGATACGTACGCATTAAGTAACGGGTCAGCATCAGCGCGTTTTTCACGGCGCGGGTGTAATCTCCGTCGGCATTGACGCAGATTTCAATCCCGATGGCGTTTTGGTTGTTGATGGGGTTCTTCGCACCCCCGTCCCCGATATGCCAAGCCACGCAAGTCAGAGGGACCATGTTTAAGATTTCGCGATCGTCCACCACGAAGTGAGCCGAGGCACGGGCGGAAGCGTCCCGATTCCAATAGGCGTAATGGGCTTGAGCATTGGCGCCGTGGGAGCGGTTTGCCGTTTCGTGGATAATGATAAACTCTGGTGTAAAGGGGCTTTTAGCGTCGTAGTTTTTAGCGATGTGTTTCGTCGTGATGGTCATCTTGTTCCTCCTTAAACAAAGACAGGGCTCGAAGCAGAAAGTGGGGCAAGGGCACGCCCAAGGTGCCTAAGTTTTCGGTCACCGACAATAGTTCGGTAGCGATGAGCCAGATGGTGACCGACAAGCCAAAGGCGCCGTGGGGCAGCGTAACCCCTGCTTCGGTAGCACAGAAGTCGAGGCAGTAGCTGACCAGCACAGCGGCGATATAGCCTGCCTTTTTAAAGATGCCTGCAATTCCGCGAGAGGAGCAGAGGTTGCCTTGGGTATAGGCAGCCGCTACCCCTGTCAGGTAGTCCACGGTCATTAAAATACAGAGCATCAACAACCACTGATTGAGACCGCCCAGCAGGAAGTCCAAAAGACTTCCTGCCAGGACAGCCGACAGCTTTAAGGTCAGTTTTTCCATTGGAGACCGCCATAAAGCAGCCAAGAATCGTCACCCTTCCCCGATTCTTTCAACAGTTGTGCGTGGACAGCGGAGTAGGTATCGTCCAGAAACTTTTTGGTTTCTTCGTGGGTCATGCCATAGCGGACACCCATATCCAACAGCGTGGAATAATCATTGCGGATGGCGCTTCGGATAGCTTCCAGTGCAGGCTTGCCTGCTTCGGCATCGCCCATCATGTAAAGGTTTAAGCGGTTTTTCGCCTCGCGGCTGCTAATCAGCTCCTCCCCATCAGCGGTTTTGGTAGAAGCTTTGCTCCCCGTCTTACTGACAGCAGCTTTGTAAGACGCCTCCCGTTTTGCCGACTCCTCACGGAAGAGAATCAGCTCTTTTTCGGTGGCAGCGTCCAGCTCCGCTTTTTTAAGGTATGCATCAAACTCCTGCTGGGACATGTCCGCCACACGCTGAATCTCCATTGCCCAAGGCAGGGTATCGGCAGGAATACCAAAGTATGCCGCCTCCTCGGGGGTATAGTAGCCACGAATCAATGCCTTTTGCTGATAGGTCTCTGCCGTTTTCTGGTCCAAGGAAATCTTGTCCAGCTGATGCTCCGTTTCACGGGCGGTTTGCTCCTCACGGTACTCATCCGAGTCATTGGCGTTTTTCGTCTCGGTATTGAACTGCTTTAAGTAGTCCTGATAACGGGCATAGTTTTCCTCTTCACGCTCGATTAAGCGGTTTAAAGCGCGCTCCTCACCCTCGGTGGCGTCGGCATAGCGTTGATATGCCTGATTCATCAAGGTTGGGATGCTGTCGGTCAGCTTTTCGGCAAACTGCATCCGTGCTTGCGCCCCTGCGGTAACAGCGGCGGAGCTGATGCGTCCACCGGTCAGTGCCGCCATCTGCCCCGTCGTGTCTGCCAGTGCCCGATTCCCTTCCCGTTGGTACTGCTTTTTCAGTGCCTGATAAGCAGGGTCGGTTTCGGGGTTATAGCGAAACTCACGGTTGCTGAGTCGGGTTTCGGCACGGTCGATGGCATCGGCATAGGCAGAGCGATACTCCTCTTTTTGAGGGGTCATGGACGAAAGCAGGGCATCCACCTGACTCTTGGGGGCATAGGCTCTGCCGTCCTCACTGATAATGCTGGGCTTTAAGGTACTACCGCCAATTAAGACGTTGCCCTCTTTAGACTCGAAATCCACTTTGGGAGCGTTGCGACCGTTTTTACTGCCGTTGGTCGCCACATAGTCGCGGACGGCAACCAGCTCGTCCCCGCCTGACTTGTGCCAGTCGCGGACATCTTCTAAAAAGTCCTTTTCACTGTTCTTGTAAGAAACGCCGCCCACCTCGTCATCCGCGATGGTGAGCAGACGGCCGTCATAGCTTACGGCCTTGGTTTTGGGGTCATAGGAGTAAAGGTCGTCGTCTAAAAGCCCGTACTTCTTGCCCAAGGTTCTGATTTTATATCGTTGCATCGGTTTCCTCCAAATCCAATCGGTTGATTAAATATTCCAAGGTGCGTTGAACGGCAACGAGCCGTTCATACACATAAGCCAAAGTCAGCTCCGACTCCTCTACGGCGCTGACAATTTCAAAATCCGCTACCATTCCCTCACCCCCTTACGGTAATCCGATGAAGGCAGGCATCCCCGACCCCTTGGAGGTCGATGGCAAAAATCCTTCCCTTTAAGTCTGCAGGGAAAGGCAAGCGCAGGATGCCGTCACCACGGTCTTCCATGGCAGTTAAAGGTCGGGTTTCCTGCTTGGTCACCAAAGACACCTGTGGGCGGGCACCGTCCAAGTACAAGAGCAGTTCCTTTGGTGCAAGGGTGCCCAGACTGCACCAGCCCGAGCGATAGTGATAGGGCGCTTGAGAGCGGGTACGGGTCAGGCGCACCAAGCTTGAGGTGTTGAAAAAGTAGCGTTCCCCCTCCGCTTCCAGTCCACCCGTTGCCGAAAAGGGTAACTCGAAAAATCGGTTTCCCGAGGGACGGTAGCGAAAGAGCCGTCCGTCCAGACCGAAAAGGCAGGTGTTTCCGTCCGACACCCCAAAGACATGAGACCAACGCGGAAATTCCAAAGACGCCGTAATCGACTGGGGGTTACTGCCCCCATAGCGGTAGAGATGCTCCCCATCGGCATAGAGCAGGTACCCGTCCGCAGCACAGACCGATTCGGGATAGTGGCATCCGCCCACCTTCGGAGCAGAGACCTGATAATTGGACGGCCGGTCACCATAAAGCTCATAAAGCGCGGTCTTGCTCATAAAGACCACCCGCTCCCCGAAATGGGAAACGGCGGTTAAGGGTTGCTCCATAGGTAGTTCAAAACTGTCGGTGGACAGCCCTGAAAAATCGTCGAAAACCATGGGGTCACCCAGTTTGCTTGCCACCAGTTTCTTCCCTGCAACGCCCCAAAGTCGGTTGCGACAGACTACGGCGTCGGTCAGCTCGGGCAGAACCTGACGGATGGTGAAGTCTCGTGTGGTAGCAGTGTCAACATACCCCAAGGACCCATCCTCAGTACGAAACTGGGCAACAAGGCTTAGACGACACTTGCCATTGGCAAGGTTTTCTACGTTGGTGACTTCGAACCATAAGAGTTTTGCGTTGGGGTTGGTTTCCTCGTCATAATAGCTATGGTTTAAGCCACTGACATAAACCTTGCCCGAAAAGGCGGTCTGTGGTTTTTGGTCCAATAAAACCCGCACCCCGTCACCGATAACACTTTCTGCAACCCCTTTGGAGGTAAAGCAGTTGTCAAAAGGGCGGACGCGCTTCGCTTCAGGGAAAAGTAGATAACAGTCGGGCAGAATCAACACTGCAGAGCGGGAAATTCGCAAAAACCGACGGGGAAGATTGCAAGCGGTTAGGGGGTAGGATTCCTCCTCAAAAACAAGGCTGTTCTCCCAGACTGTTGCCCGAATCTCTCCGTCCTCTACCCATGCGCCCTGAAAAGTACCTTCTCCTGTCAAAGGGCAGAGCTCAAAACCATAGGCGGAGCGTAAGGCAGGGGCGTTGGTATCGTCCAGATTGATGCAAATTCCACATTCCTGAGGGCTTACCTGGGGACCGAAGTTCAAGCCCCCGAAGCGTTGGAGGTCCAAAAGATGTTCTGCCATATCACAACCCCCTTACTTTTAAGGGCGTTTGAGGCGCGGTCTGTTTAAAGTGCAGGGTTAGCTCGGTCCACAGGCGGTTGAATGCCGACTCTGCCAGACGGTAACGCTCGGTATCGCAGAGGTGCTTGGCAAGCTGCATGCACAAATACTCCTCATAAATCCCAAAACAAGGATGCCCCGACGGAAGAGTGGTTGCATCTGTACTTTGAGGCAAGGTGCGATAGAGGACACGATAGTCCCCCATTTTTGTATAGCAGTAAGGCTTGGGGATGTTTTGACCGTTATAAAATACCCACTCCACCTGCTCCTCCGGGCAAGGGAGGGTGTATGCTCCGTCCGCTCCAACAGTGAAGGTATATTCTGCATAGTCCTTTTTCAGGTCCCAACAAATGCGCCCCTCCAGTTCCGAAAGCCATAAAAGCTTTTGGGCTTCGGGAACTTGATTAGGGATGCGCGTGTCGACTTGCTTAATGATTTCTTGCATACAATCACCGTCCCCCTTCTGCCCCGAAGAGGGCTTTTTCGATGCGGTCTAATCGGGTCGTCTGCTCGGCAGCGGTAT